>JANZYY010000033.1 GCA_026419705.1 Fischerella sp. | reverse complement strand
GGGCAGCTGCCTCGCGCACGTAGAAATCAGGGCATTGCAGGCATTTGATCAAGCCTGGTACAGCGCGAGTGTCACCCAATTTTCCCAATGCTCTAGCGGCATTGCGCCGTAGAGGATAGCCTCCCATTTCAGTTGTGTCAGCTTCATCCTCTAACGCCACAATTAAGGCATCGACAACGGCCCGATCGCGGACACGAAACTTTCCCAACCACCAAGCGGCATAATAGCGGAGACTTAAGTCTGGAGATTGCAGGTTAGCGAGCGCCTGTTCTTTGGTTAGTGGCGGCGCGTTTGCTTGTAAACGTTCTTCCGCACTCGGTTCTATCATCACCAAAGTGTTAACTAGCAGCTTAGTTACCTGTAGGAACTAAAGGTTCTATTTTGACGATTCTACCGCCCATACGAGTAATTCGCTGCATTTCTTCGTTCATGCGGTTGTACGGGACGGTGATAAATATGCTGCCACTATTGCGGATGTTGTAGTTATTTTTGTCGTTTTCTTCGTTTTGCCGCAAGCCTACGACTTCGTAGCGAAACATCCGGCTGTTTGCACTAGAAATGCCATTAGCACCAACTGTGGTTTGACCGAACATCTTTGTTAACCTCTCCTATAAAGTTAGTTTTTAGGCAATTGCTAGGAGTTAGGAGCTAGAAGTCAAGAGTTAGGAGTTAAGAATTATGGAGTTTTGAATTTATATTTTTTAACCCATAACTCATAACTCATGACTCATAACTCTTAACTCATAACCCCTACTCCTAACTTTTGTACGGACGTACGCTGCAGACTTTCCCAGAGGGTAGCATTTCAAGAGAAGCCGAATCAATTGCCACCCAAATACTTCACCCTGGGTTATGCTGGCGTGACGCTGACTATTTTGCCGCCTTGACGTACAATTTGCTGAATTTTGTCCGAAAGTCGCTCGTAGGGTACAACTACAGCGTAGCTGCTGCGACGTACGCTGGGGAAGCCGGGACTGCGCTGTCCGGTAACTTCGATGCGATAAACGCGATCGCTTTCTCCTACAGCATTTCCCATATTCTTTTTGGGAGCCACATCCGCACTTGCACGGTAACTCCAGTTAGCATTACTACCTGAAGGACCGACAATTGAGGAAGTGCTATTAGTTGCTAGTTCGCGGGCTAGCCGGGTTTTGGTGCCTTCTACCTGGGCGCGATCGCTATTGGCATAACCCCGATACAAGCGGAACATCCTGGTAAAGGCAGCGGTTTTTTGTCCAGTTTGAATTTCAAAACCGCGATAATAAGGGACAATATTGTCGCCGAAGCTATTGAGATATTCAATTGAATCTATGTAGGAGTCAATTTCAGTATCATACCCTTGGTTCTGATACAAATCTAGGTGGAAAATCACCTCAGACTCGTCGTAGGGAGCGCGACCCAATAAATGCTTGTAATTGAGTTCAATAAACCGAGTTTGGAAGCTGTTGTAAAAAAACTTCTTCTTGTAGAGCTCCGACTTGGCAACGCTACGTACAAATTCCCGTACTGTTAAGTTACCATCTCGCAGGAGTGATTCGGCACCGATCAGGCGTTCTGATGCCATGATGTAGTCATTGCCCAAAACTTGCCGATATACGGCGCGAATCACGCCTTCTACTTCTTCTCGGCTGGCATTGGGACGCAGCTCAATTTTAGCTGCATTGGTGCTGCTAAAAGCTTCTGTTCCTAGCCTCGATGCTGCTGCTGTAATCGCCATTTTTCTTTCCCTCTATTTATTTACACGCTCAGATTCATTTGCGTGTTTGATAAATATTTTTTATCAATCTCCAGATAAAACTATGCCCGGAGTGAGATTCAACTGCTAGGTAATTCCACACAGCTGCATCCCTCTCCGGGCCGGATCGCTATCTAGCTCAGAGCGTTGATTGCGTAATCAATGTAGGTGTTGGCTTCGTTAGCAGCTTGACCAGATAAACCATGATTGGCTTTGATATACTTCAAAGCTTCTACGTACCAACTGGGAGACAAATCAAAAGCACTGTTGATTTCATCCAAACCAGCAATTAGGTATTCATCCATTGGACCTGTGCCACCAGCAACCAAGCAGTAGGTTACCATCCGCAGGTAGTGACCGATGTCACGAGCACACTTGGACTTACCGCGAGGATCGGCCGCGTACTGAGGACCGCTCATTTGGGTAGTGTAGGGAAACTTCTGATATACAGCTTGAGCTGCACCATCAATCAAGCGCTGAGCGTTGGCAGTTAAAGCACGAGCAGCTTCCATGCTAGCAGCCGCACGCTGAAAACGACCGTTAACAGCTTGCAGTTCGGTGTTGCTCAGAAAACGTCCTTGGGTATCAGCAGCTGCGATTGCTTCGGTAATGGGTGTTTTCATGTTGTCAAATCTCCTTTACGTTTTGTAAATTTTTGCCTAGATACCTCTTTTTCGGTTCTGGGCTTGGCTTGCTCTCTTCTTAATTTAGGCAACTGCAGCAGCAGCGCGGTCGAAGTAGCTAGCTACTTCAGACATCAATGCACTGCAATCTCCCTTGGTGATACCGTTGGGGTCGTTAGCGATATTGATCGCAGCTTCTTTCATTTTCTGAACGCCAACTGCCACGGAGGAGCCGGGAGTACCCAGAGCTTGGTAGGTTTCGCGCAAGCCATTCAAGCAACGGTCATCTAGAACACTGGCATCACCTGCGAGGATGGCGTAGGTAACGTAGCGCAAGATGATTTCCATATCGCGGAGGCAAGCAGCCATGCGGCGGTTGGTGTAAGCGTTTCCACCAGGAGAAATCAATTGGGGCTGTTCTTCAAACAAAGCACGAGCAGCGTTAGTAACGATGGTGGAAGCATTGCTGATGATGCGGTTTGCATCATCTAGGCGCTTGTTGCCGTCTTTTACCATATTGCTCAAAGCATCGAGTTGCTCGTTGCTTAGAAATTCGCCTCTGGAGTCAGCTTGAGAAACCACCTTGGCAAATGCGTCTAACATGGAATATTCTCCTAATTCCTTAGTTGAGTGCTGTCTTGATTAAAACTGGCTACTGTTTTATCAAATTGGATGCGGTTAATAACAGACATTGAACAAGATCGTTCCTCTTTATTTTGTTCATTTTTCCCTTCAAAAAAATTAACGAGAAAAATGAGAAACTGGGGTGATTTTATGAGAAACTGGCAAACTTTATGAATTGATTGCCACCTTTAAGTTTTACCTGTTATTTAACCCCTCCAGCTTATGTTTATACAACGCTATAGGGGCATTATCTGTTACAAATTGTGAATAAATGAGATATACCAATAAGAAAAGCCTCAAAACCTTTACATGTAAGGGCTATAACTGAGAGCAAGCTCGGGTTTGTGCAACAAAACTTAACAAAAAAGCAAAATCTGACGCAACTTTTCTTCGTTTATATTTTTTTTATTTTTTATCAAACCCATAATTAACAATCCATTCCAGTTCAACATGACTTTGATGAACAGACCACTGTATATTAAGATTTTGTAACAAAAAAATCTCAATATTGCCGCTAGTTGCAGAAATTTATCGCTGCAGCTGGAAGGTGGGGAGGTAGGGAGATGGGGTGAGTATTGTAGAGACTGAATTGATTAGGTTTTGAAAGCAGAACAACAGGCAGGAGGAAAGGAAGGGGTAGTCAGAAAAGTCAATTCCTCTCATCCTGCAAATTTTTTTATTACCATTCTGTAGTTAATGTGACAGATTTTTTTCTACAGCGGTTGAGATTCGCGATCGCACAACTCGATCTGCTTCTTGATTCAGCCCTACTTGTAAAGCTGCTTTAGCTTCTGGTGTAGCAATTTCTTGCAAAGAAACAGCAGCGGCGTAACGCAGTCCCCAATCTTCTGGAGTGAGTAACGCCCAAGTCAGTTTTTCAACAGCAAGGCGGATCGTTTCTGGGTCGTCAGTGGTACTGCCAATCTTTCCCAGTCCGCGTGCAGCAACGCGACGGACATTTCCTTGACAGTGATTAGCTACTGCCGTACCAACAACTTCGGCTAACACATCGAATGCTCGGTCATCGCCAATTTGGGCTAAAGCTTGAATTATATGGGCTTGCAAGCCCTGATCGGTAGAATTGCGGTAGGCAGTAATCAGCGGTTCTACGGTTGCAGGTGCTAACTTTACCAACGCTTCAATTGCTGCCGTAGCTACAGCAGGATGATGATTGCTTAAAGCTTGGATGAGGGCAGAAATTGCTGCTGTGTCCGCGTTCTCACCAACAGATATATCTGCAATTGCAGATATCACGTCTGTCGGCGATGAACTGCGGTTTAATTGCGAAACTAGTTGCTCGCTATCTGTAAACTTCAGTGCATTCATGATTGTTAAGGATTGCAGATATCAAAAATGACTAGGTTAGTGGTTAGTAATTAGTGGTTAGTGGTAAAAACCAACTACTAACTACTAACTACTAACTACTAACTACTAACGATTCCCTAACTCAAAGCTGAATTAGCAAATCATCAATTGCCTTAAAAAGTAACTCGATTGTTTCTTGGTTGGGGCGATCGCTATCTAGTAAAGCTTCGAGAATGCGTTTCAAATTTAACAGTTTAAGACTGTTGGGAACTCGAGCAGCAAGAATCGCATCTACTGCTCGGCGATGTCCAACAGCTCCCAAATCAAATATGGCTGCCCAACGCAAATACATATTGTCATGGTTGAGATTATTGACAATACGTTCGATGTATTGAGGTTCTTGAGTCAAAAGATACAAATACCGTGCCGCAGCACATTGCACGCGTTCAGAAGGATGTTTTAGAAAGGGTTCTATTTGGGGACGAGCAGACCAGACTTGCAAAGTGGCTAGTGCTTCAATCAAGGCTTCATAGGGTTGTTGTTGGCTCGATTGCAAGAGATTTAGCAATGGTTCAACAGCCCGCTTGTCACCAATTGCTGCGAGAGCCTGAATCACTGCTTCCCGCAGGTGCAGATCGTCATCACATGCCAGTGCAGCAATTAAGGCTGGTACTGCTTGTGGATTCTTCAATTGCCCTAGAGCGCGTGCAGCTTGACGGCGCAGGGGATAACCTCCTGAGGGAATGCGATACTGTTCATCAAACAGGGCTTCACACAACGCCGTACAGCCTGCTTGCACTTGGTGCTTCCCCAACCACCAAGCAGCGTAATAGCGGATTTGGTTATCTTCGCCTTTGAGTGCGGCGATCGCTGCTTGGGGAGAAAGAATTGGTTCGGCAGAATAAGCAGCAGTCATTCGATTTTGGATTTTGGATGCAAGGATTTTGGATTGGGATTAGGGATCGGGGATTAGGGATTAGGGAACGGGAATGAAGCATGATTAATAACCACTAACCATTACCCTTTCCCCTATCCCCTTTTCCCTTTTTCTACGAGGCTGGCGTAATTTTAACGATTTTACCGCCACGTTTGTGAATTTCTTGGTAGGTAGCAGAGAGGCGATCGTAGGGTACAGTATAAAATTGTCTGCTACGACGTACTGCTACTTTCGTGTTCAGTCCGCCAGCGATCGCTTCGATGATGAACATGCGAGCATCTCCCATTACAGGAGAACTTATTAATGTTGGTGCTGGTGATACAAAACCAAAACCTACCGACGATGGTGGTATAATCATGTTTGGCATATTCTTTGCGATTTTCGACCGCAAGCGTGAATTTTTACCACCAAACTGGGCGTTATCACTGTTAGCTCTACCACGGTAAAGCTCGAAGATGCGGTTGTATCCTACTGTTTTCATGCCAGGGATTGACTGAAACCCACGGTAATAGGGAACAATATAATTACCGAAGGCATTGTCATATTCTGAACTGTAAATATAGGATTCGATTTCAGCGTCGTAACCACTGGAAGCGTAGAGATCTGTGTGGTATGCGATTTCGGATTGGTCGTAGGGTGCACGTCCCAACAAATGCTTGTAGTTCAATTCAATGAACCGCACTTGCGAGTTGTTGTAAAAGAAGCATTCTCTGTAAAATTCAGATTTTGCTAAAATCTCAATAAATTGCTTAACGGTGATTTTACCGTTACGCAGCATTGCTTCAGCACTGGTGAATTTTTGGCTGGCATAAATTCCTTGACGACCAAAAATTTGCTCGTAGGCAGTTCTAAATACCACCTGCAGTTCATCTTCATCCCAATTTTGGCGCAGTTCTACTTTTTTGCCTATTTCATCTCTAATTGCTAGGCGTTCTGCGACTGAAGTAGCCATATTTACAATCGCTCCATTCTCATCGTTTCTTTTTTAAAATATAACGAATGGCTAACCGCTAATTGCTAATTGCACTCTTGTTAGTTGTTAGTTGTTGGTTGCTAGTTGTTGGTTGGCTGTTCCAAACAACAAACAAATATTAACGATCAACAATTACTAACCACTAACCAGTCTCGATTAGCCATTAGCCATTAGCCATTAAGGAAGGACAAAAGACACTTGGTTTGTAAATTTAGCTCAATGCATTAATTGCATAATTGATGTAGGTGTTAGCTTCACCAGCAACATCACCACTCAAACCATGATTGTCACGGACGAATTCTAGAGCTGCTACATACCAGCTGGGAGATAAGCCCAGAGCGCTGTTGAATTCTTTTAAGCCTGCAACTACGTATTCATCCAAGGGACCAGTGCCACCAACTACGCAGCAATAGCTAATTGTACGTAAGTAGTGGTCAATATCACGTACACACTTAGATTTACCTTCTGGGGTAGAAGCGTATTGAGGCCCTTGCATTTGGGTGGTGTAGGGGAATTTTTGGTATACGTGATTCGCTGCTGCTTCTGCCCATTTCTTACCATTGTCAGCAAATGCTTTGGCAGCTTCCAAACCAGCACGAGCGCGGTTGAAGCGACCAAATACTGCTTGCAATTCGGTGTTGCTCAGGTAAGATCCGCGAACATCTGCGGCGGCGATCGCTTCAGTCAGTGGGGTTTTCATAATTTACTTAATCTCCAAAAAATTGCCAACAATTCACTCAAAAATGTCTTGAAAAATTCTGCAAATATGCAGTGTCTTCAACTTGCAACTTTACATCCTCTGTTGCTACAAATGACCAATTACTAATGACAAAGGACACTTTTTAAAAGTGCAAGGTACGACGAGCAATATATTAGACAACAGCAGAAGCGGCGCGGTCAAAATAGCTAGCTAATTCAGACATTAACTGACTGCAATCACCTCTGGTAATGCCATTAGGATCGTTAGCAATATTAATGGCTGCTTCTTTCATTTTTTGAATTCCAGAAGCAACTGCATCACCAGGAGTACCAAGAGCTTGATAGGTTTCACGCAAACCATTCAAACAGCGATCGTCCATAACGCTGGCATCACCTGCCAATACAGAATAAGTGACATAACGCAGAATAAATCCTAAATCACGGATGCAAGCGGCCTGGTTGCGATGGTGGAAGCAAGCACCGCCAGGATTAAAGATTTGTGGACGTTCTGCCACTAAAGCACGATAAGCATTCGCCACTATGGAGGAAGCGTTGCTGGTGAGTCGGTTAACTACATCTAGGCGTTTATTGCTATCAGCAACCATTCCTTGAAGAGCATTAATTTCATCACTGCTCAGGTAGGCACCTTTTTTATCAGCTTGTTCAACTACTCTCGAAAAAGCATCAAGCATTTTTTTCTCCTCGTGTTCACAGCAGCAAATTCCAGCTGTTAAATCAGCTTCTTCTGGGTTAAAAGCAATTACATAATCATGACAAATTAGCAGAAGCAATCCTGGCAAACATTGCACATTTAAAAATCAAAAAATGATTGCGACGTGCATATATGTAGCCCGAAAAGGCTTTATTGTCTTGATTTTTTTAAATTGCTTTTTAACCTAGTTCGTATTTTATATATGGCTGGCGGTCCTTTTTTATGAACTTTATTTAACAAGTGTAAAACTCTCGAGAATTGAGTGGAATCCATGGATAGAGAAGCCTGTAGTCTTCTTAATTTCATTCTCTATTTACATTGTTTTACTTTTATCTATATAAATTTACAATAATGCGCCGCAGGGATTATTGGTTATAAAAGCAACACAATATTTGACATTGTTCCGGTCAAAACAAAATTTAGTTAGCTTTCTCACAAAGAACGCAAATCAAAAAATTGTATTGTATGTAACAGTTTTATCACTCTGCTACATTAGTCAAAATACTTAAAATCCACATCAGCAAATTTATCAGAAACATCCTGAATAAAAGCAGATATTTCTCGGATTTACAGAAGCTTCGATCCATCAGATTAAATAAAGATATGTAAAGGTGAGTTAAGAAAATCCCGGAAAATTTCTCAGCCTTTACTTTCTTTGGGAAGATACAGTAACTCGCCGCCTCAAAACTTCAACAAGAGTCGTAAAGGTTTGGGGAGGAGGCGCAGTTACTTCGATCCAATGTCCGGAAATTGGATGCTGTAACTTTAATCGCCAAGCGTGGAGTGCTTGACCTGGTAAATTCACACCAACAGAACGTCCGGAACTATAAACAGGATCGCCAACAATAGGATGACCCACGTGGGCGCTGTGGACGCGAATTTGATGGGTGCGTCCGGTTTCTAGTTGAAAGTGCATCAATGTATAGTTGCCTAAGCGCTCTAATATTCGCCAATGGGTGACTGCTGGTCTTCCACCTTGTTCCATGGAGACAACAGCCATTTTTTTGCGGTCTACGGGATGGCGACCGATAGGTAAGTCAACTATACCGCTTTCAGTTTTTGGAACGCCGTAGACAACCCCTAGATATTCTCGCCGTGCGGTTTTAGCTTTCAGTTGTGCTTGTAAGTGTTGATGTGCAAATTCAGTTTTAGCAATAGCGATCGCCCCAGTCGTATCCTTATCCAGTCGATGCACAACTCCTGGACGCTGCACACCGCCAATCCCGGGTAGGTTAGGACAATGAGCTAAAATGGCGTTAACCAATGTGCCATCGGGATGGCCGGGTGCAGGATGGACAACTAACCCTGCAGGTTTGTTGAGAATTAATAGTTGATCGTCTTCATAGAGAATATCTAAGGGGATATCTTCTGCTGCGAGTTCCAGGGGTTCTGCTGGGGGAATTTCCAAAGAAATGCGATCGCCTAGTTTCACCACTGTCTTTTTGGATGTGCAAACTTTGCCATTGAGTTGTACTTGACCCTGTTCAATTAACTGTTGGATACGGGAACGGGATAGCTCTGTACACTTTTCAGCTAAGTAGCGATCTAAACGTTTTGCTTGTTCTTCTACTTGTAAACTAATTTCATTCACAGTTGCGTTGCTTTTACTTACTGTTTTTGTAGTTTAGCTTCTATCGATAAGTGCTGTAAGTTTTATTAATTGATTGGCGTTACAATTTTAACAAACTGCCATGATATTGCATAATTACTTAGTGTCTTAGTGTCTTAGTGGTTAATCAAACTTATCCCCATATTTCTTGAGAGGGATGAGGGGTAACAGCAATGCTGGCATAGCACCCATTGCCATATTCAACTTTAAAAGTTTACTTTTATTGAACAAGAGGAAATATATTTAATCATTTTGGATGTGGATCGGGTTAGAGATTACCCTAAATCCCCGTTTCCAAGGGAAATTTTATCTTAAAGTACCCTTTTTAAGAGAGGCTAGGGGGAGTAAACAAAATATTTAATACTTCTCAAATATCTTCTAATAACATGAGCAATAAAGAGCAGTTATATTGACTTTTCAACCTGATCAACAAAGAAGTTACAGATATATAAATGTATCTGAAACCACAGAATAATGTCGTAGAGATTGCTAAAAGAATTTATAGTAAATTAGCTGCTAATTAATTGTACATTTTCATACAATTAAGCACCAGCAACCCAAAATGAATCTGGAAATATTTTTTACATTTTTATGCAGATGGCAATAAAAACTGTTTCACATTTTCTTTACTTAAAGAAAGCATTTTTCACGATGATTTTAACTATTTTCGTGAAATTATAGTAATCTAAATGTTAGGGAGATATTTTTATTTTTCAGGTGTACAGTATACTTGTGGAATTGCACCAAAATAATTTAATTGGACAGTTGTAACTCCTCAAGATGAATACTTATACAAATCATCAGGGCAATCCTCCAGTTCATCAGGATAAAACTTTAGAGGGTGTTTTCAGAACTTATGAAGAAATTGCCTTCTTTTGAACCAAAAACGGTCGTATCTTGTACTCAACCATTGTCGAGTCAAGCATTTTCTCAACTACTAATGATAGGAGTTAGCTATTTCCGTCGTATCAGTAAAGATTTCGCAGCATACTTTTGAGCGTCCGTTTTCGGCTTGCACATGTGCGATCGCACTTTGGGGTAGACGAGAATAAAAGCAGCTAGCTGTTACCGATGATGTAGAGACGCTTTACTCGGCTACCCTCAGGAAAGTCGCTGCGCGCTGGGAGTGCAGGGTATGACAAATGACACTTGCCAATCTACTTGTCTTTAACTGTCTGTCATTCTGTCATTTACGGCAGAATCCCAGCTAAGCACTCAAGCTGCAAAGCCCCTGACCTATCAAAAAAATAGGCGTCTGATGGGCGTTGCTCTCCTATTGGAGGTAGTTTTTAGTCCGCTTCACGTACTCTTCATATAAGTGTGCCTAAAGTTTAAGCTAATGTTAAGTAAGTACCAAATACAGGCGCTGTTTCATGGCAATAAATAGAGCCATTTTGCTATGTAGCAATAGCAAGGATATTCACCACTTGGCATTTGTAAATCTTGATTTTATCTGAGAGCCATAGCCATGAAGATACTTCCTATCAATAGATACAGATTTTATCAGACACTGCAACCGCTGTTTCTGTTGAAGAAAATAACTAGTAAATCCACTACTGGTTGTTTGCAGGTGTTTACCACTTCAGCTTCTTGGTCAATCTATGTGGAGGAGGGAAGACTAGTTTATGCCTGCTGTACAGATAAGATGTTTGAGCGACTTTACAAACACTTACAGCATTTGAGTCAAACAATTCCTACTCTTCATCATGGAATTAAAGAGCAGTTGCAGGCGATTTTTGAAACTGGAATTGAGAACCAGGCGATACCGAATCCAGATTATCTAGCTATTTGCTGGTTAGTTAATCAGAAGTATATCACTTCTGCTCAAGCCGGGGTATTGATAGAACACTTGGCATTAGAAGTATTAGAATCATTTATACTTCTAAAAGAGGGGAGTTACGAGTTTACTCCTGAGAGCTTTTTGGATGAGATGCCAAAGTTCTGCCATTTGGATATACGCTTGCTGGTCGAATGTTGTCAAAAGCGATCGCGTGCTGTGTCAAGCCCGGGTAATCTTGATACTTCACAACCACAGCAACCAGGATTAGGGCGACAGCATTTGGGAAATAACCAATCACCTTCCGGATTTGCAGTTGCTACTTTCCACCAATCTGTCGATCGCCAACAGGAAGCCACCCATAAACGCCCAACATCTTCCGAGCGGGGTAAGGCGTCTGCGCAAACCTCTACAACACACTCGTCACCTGTTTCGGGACAACAACAGCATCTTCATGTTGTACCTCCAGTTCAGTCGCGATCTACAGTCCCAACTCAGCAACCATTGCCAAAACCAAATCTTTCCAAAGTATTACCCCATCCTGTAAACGCTTTCAAAAATAACCGTCCACTAATTTCCCAACCGCTTACAGAGAAAAAAATCTACACAGTCTTTTGCATTGATGACAGCCCAGTAGTAGTAAATGCTATCCAAAGATTTCTAGACGATCAAATATTTTCTGTTGTGGGCATTAACGATCCATTGAAAGCTTTAATGCAAATTATTCGCCTAAAACCAGACATAATTTTACTAGACATCGAGATGCCTAATTTAGATGGTTATGAACTATGTTCATTAGTGCGGAAACATTCTCATTTAAAAAATACACCAGTGATTATGATTACGGGTCGAACAGGCTTTATAGATAAAGCCAAAGCTAAAATTGTGAAAGCATCTGGCTATTTGAGCAAGCCTTTTACACAAGCAGATTTGCTCAAAGAAATCTTTCAACATATTCAGTAGCTGGATAAAATAATCCAATGACATCCATTTACAGAGTTGACTGGATTTCGCTCACAGATAACTAAGGTGATGAAGCCTATAGCAGTCCTATCTGGTTTGTGAAAAACCTTCTTGAAGCGATAGAAGTACAGAAGGAGCTAGCTATGCTACCCACCCTTAAAAAAGTGGGATGGAAACACGGATTTTTTATACCTTATCACCAAGCAGTCTCAATATATTGGGGAAGAACAGCCGAAGTTTTAATTGACACTCATAACACAAGTACCTCCTGCCCAGCTGCGAAAATAGCTTTGCGTCTGCGATCTTATTTTCTCCTCTGTCTTTGTTCGTAAATAAACTCTAAATCTGCAAATCAGTGCTGAGAGTGATTTGATTAATAGCAGAGGTGATTTTGACAATGGACAGTCCAAACACTCAAAATTTCATCAACCACAATCCAAATAAATTGGGAGATGGCTATCTCAAGTTTAAATTGAATCAATCAACCTCTGCTGTTTTACCAATACGGCACACGCAAGAAGTAATGATTGTGCCAGTTGAATCCATAGCATCAATGCCAAATATGCCTGCTTGTGTACTGGGATTAATGAATTGGCGCAGTCGCATAATTTGGGTCATTGATTTGCCAAATATGCTCAACCTAGAATCGATCAATTATCGCTCGCTACAGTACAATCTCATCATTATTCACATCAAATCAGTACCGTTAGGTCTAGTTGTACCAGAGATAAAAGGCATTATCAGGTTAATCTCTGACACAATTCAATCGCCTCATTCACATATTTCACACAGTTTGCTTCCTTATATAAGTGGATTAATTTGGCAAGACAAAGAAATTTTATTGGTATTAGATGCACAAGCTATTATTCAATCTAAAATTCTTAGGAATATCTGCTAGGGTAAGATGGCAAAAACAGGGCCTGAAAATTTACGCTAAACATCAAACTTTCAGACTCACCTAATAATTAAATCATCCAAGTATAGAGATAATTTGATGGTTAATAGAATTAATTCTGAGAATACAAATAGTAATTATCAACAGCATAAATTTATAGTTTCACCTGAACTTGAAACTGTAATACAGCGCAGAAATTACTCTGTATATTCTCCGCTGCACAGCATCAAAACATTGATAAAACAAGCAAGCTTTCGCACCAAAACAATTGCATTTGCTATTGCGATTTCTACTCTACCAATATTGGGTATTGGGGGACTGAGTTATTACGTGATTAATCAATCCCTCACCGAGGAAATTAGTAATGTTAAGCAAACTAGTGCCTTAAATTTGTCAAATAGTATCCAACAGTTTTTACGAAAGCGATACGGAGAAATTCAGCTATTTGCCAGTCAAAATTTGATCGCAAACTCTACAGATGCAAAAGAAAAAGAAGCAAGAATCAAAAATTGGCAGGAGATTTATCAAGTTTATGAAAGTATTGCCATTTTAGATCTAAATGGGGACGTCCTTTTACAAACACCAGGACAACGAATTTCTAATCAAAAAAATCAGGAATCTTTTCAAGCAGTTCTCACAACTAATCAACCTTATATTAGCCAGCCATTCACAACCACAAATCCAGAACAATCTAAAATTTACTTGGCTGCACCTGTCAAAGATAGTGTCACGGGTAAAACTACTTATATTATCCAAGCAGTCGTGCCCGTGCAATCTTTAGCACAAACACTCAATAAGCTTGCGGGAATTAAGGATGAATACCTGCTGATAGATGCTGCGGGAAAGGTTTTTTCGGCTACAGACAAAAATCACTGGGGTAGAGACGCTCAAAAAGTGATTCCAAATTGGCAGCAGCTGCAAACAGCCCAACGGGTAGTAACACGTACATTACCCGATCGAAAAGGTAATGCCGAAGACTTAACAACTTTTGTTCCTTGGCAAAGAATAGAAGGTTTACCAAACCTGAATTGGAAATTAGTTTTGAGTACGGATAAAGCTATTGCACTAGCGACTCAAAAACAATTATTGCTGACATTAGCAATTGGAACGATTCTGACAGCATTACTAGCAGGTGCGATCGCAGCTATTTTGGCGAACCGTCTAACTCAGCCAATTCAAACTGCTATTACGGTGGTGAAAAAATTAGCCAGAGGTAACTTTGATACTCGTATTGCCATCCAGGGTGAAAATGAATTTGCTACCCTCGGAGCCAGTATTAACCGCATGGCAGACCAGCTACAAGACCTGCTCAACAAACAAAAAGCCGAAGCTGAGCGCTTAAGGATGTTCACAAACATCCTAACGGCAATTCGCCAGTCACTCAGTTGTGAAGATTTATTTAACACTACAGTTATAGAAGCCAGACAAGCATTGGGAGCGCATCGAGTCGTCGTCTATCACTTTAATGCTCACGGTAGGGGACAAGTTGTCGCTGAGTCGGTTGCTTCTGGATTACCCGTAACTTTGGGGGACACTATTGAAGATAGTTCCATAGCCAAACAACTCATGGAAACCTACACCACCGGTGGAGTGCTCATTGTCAATAACATCTTCGAGGCAGAATTAACTCCCGAGCATCTCAAATTGATGGAGAAATTGCAAGTTAAAGCGATATTGGCAACACCAATTTTCAAAGACAATCAAATCTTTGGCTTCTTGATGGCTCATTATTGCTGGGCTCCCCATGTTTGGCAACCTTTTGAAATTAATTTCTTAAGACAGTTAGCAGCTCAAGTTGGACTGGCTTTAGAACGAGTGAGTTTATTAGAAGTGAGCCAAATACTGAAAGACTTTGCCATTCACTTATCTGGAACTCTCAATTCTCAGGAAATCTACAATTTGGCAGTTCAAGATATCCGTAAAGCCCTAAAGGTCGATCGAGTCGTTATCTGTAAATTTGATCGGAATTGGCAAAGTAATATTCTCGCTGAGTCCGTAGTTGAAGGTTTGCCTTGCACCTTAGAAACAAAATTTCATCAAACAAGTTCGCAAGATTACCTGGAAAGGTATCGCCAAGGCGGCGTGCTGGCTAGCAACAACATTTACCAAGCAGGTTTTCCGGAATTTTACATCAAACAGTTGGAATCATTTGCAGTCAAAGCCCATTTGGAAGCACCTATTCTATTAGGAGGTAATTTACTAGGCTTGTTAGTTGCCCATCAGTGTACTAGAACTCGTGTGTGGCAGCAAGCAGAAATTGATTTATTTGAGCAATTCGCCAGACTGGTAGGACTGGCTTTAGAACGAGCTAATCTTCTAGAGCAAAGCGAAAGAGCTACTCAACAGCAACGTCAGCAAGCAGAACAACTGCAACAGGAGCTAAACAAGCTGCTAGATTGTATGGCTGGAGTCAAAAGGGGTGACTTAACAGCACGTGTAGAAGTAAGTACAGGTGAAATTGGTGCGATTGCAGACTTTTGCAACTTCATTGTCGAAAGCTTGCAGGAGATTGTGAGCCAAGTTAAAGTAGCTGCTACCCATTTAAACACAGCGATCGCCGAAAATTCTGGGGCGATCGGTCAATTGGCAATAGACACGTTCAAACAAACACAGGAAATTGGTCGTTCTCTCGATGCAGTCGATCAAATCAGACTTTCCATCAAAGGTGTAGCTAAAAATGCCAGACTAGCCACAGCAGTTGCTCGCTCCGCCTCTCCAACTGTCGAACTCGGCGATACAGCAATGGATCTCACCGTTGAGAATATCCTTAGCTTGCAAGAATCAATAGGAGAAACGACTAAAAAACTCAAGCGTTTAGGGGAATACTCCCAGCAAATTTCACGTTTGGCCTTTTTAATCAATCAAATTTCTTTGCAAACCAACTTACTAGCCATCAACGCTGGTATTGAAGCAGCATGTGCAGGCGGCGAACACAATCAAGGTTTAGTCTCTTTTTCCGAAGAGGTGGCTGCACTGGCAGCACAGAGTACCACATTTATAGGTGAAATTGCAGGAATTGCTGCCAGTATGCAGCAGGAAGTGAGTGAAATAGTTAAAACTATAGAACTGGGAAGCGCACAGGTATTAGAAATTACTCATTTGGTTGAAGATAGCAAACACAGCTTAAATCAAATGCTCAATATTTGTTGCCAAATTGACAACTTGGTACAGTCAATATCTACCGCTACAGTGTCTCAGGTACAAACTTCTAAAGAAGTCATTCATTTAATGAAAGAAATTGCCGAAGTATCTGAAACGACCAGCAGTTCCTATCGCAAAGTCTCCGCATCTCTCCAAAAAACTTTAGAAATTTACCAGCAATTACAAACCAGTATTAGTCATTTCAAAGTTAATTAATATGTCTAATTAATATGTCATTGATTGAGTAAATATTAATTTCTGTAGGTAGATTTAGAGTCATTTCATTCTATACACGACTGCCCGAAAATAAATTTTTGGGCTAACAGCCAAAGTTAGTTAAAACGAACTGAAACACAATACAATTCAATTCATGTCAAGGAATCAATATCACTAACTGAACCGTACCGCAGGCGTTCAGACAGGTAATTTATCATACTCTAATTTAATTGAGCTATGAGTAGATGTATATTTAGTATCCTGCATTCTTTTTTGAATTAGAAATAGTACTTAAATAAATATTTAATGAAGAAAAATAAAAATTATAAATAATCGATTATGAAAATTAAAATACAGAATCTACTAAACCTCAGAATTTAGAATTTAATAATTTCTTATTAGCCATGACCTGTATGTTACAAAACAGGGTTATAGAAAGCCAAATACAATTTCTACAAGAAGCAAACGAGAATCTTAATACCCTAGATTCTGTATTATTGGAACTAAAAGCAAATCATCAAATTTCTCTCCAAAATATCAATTCTGTCCTCAGAGCAACTCATTTGATTAAATATGGCGCGAACATCAGAGGATTTCGTTTGCTGAGTGATTTTGCTCACCGTTTAGAAGATTCCTTGAAAATTTTAAAAACACGGACTAATTCTCTAGAAAATGACACTGAGTTACACAATTTACTTTTAGCTGGAATTGATTGGCTGCGTCAAATAGTGAAATTACTTTCAGATGACTGTGTTGTAGACGAACAATGGTTAGTAACTTTTTGTTTACCAATTTTTGAGGAAATACAACAATATTTGAATCACTCGATTTTTGTGCCAGCAAATGGACTGCAAGATGTAATATTATTAGTTTTTCAAACAGAAGTAGAAGAATATTTGCAACGTCTAGAATATCTGTTAACCAATGGCGAAATATTCATTTTCAAAGCAGAAATTACAATGATAGCAGTTCATTTAATCAGTTTGGGTGAAATACTTCAATTAAAAGATTTTACTCATCTGTGTCAGTCAATTAAGCAACATTTAGAAACTGCTATTTCCAATACAGAGATTGCAGAAATCGCTCAATTGACATTACTAACATTGCGGCGATCGCAAGCATTGATACTTACAAGAAAACTTGATAGCTTATTCCCAAACACCCTGGATCGGCAAAAGCGCGATCGCTCACCTGTAGATGATAGATAGTATCCAATCGCAACTACAACGGACGACAAGCAGACAAAATCTTATGCATATTCACCACCGCACCAATTACAACAATTGCAGGCGCACCAAATCCAGACTTCTCCACTTGCTCTACAATCGTCCCCAACTCGCCAATTAATTCTTCCTGATCTGGTCGCGTACCCCAACGCACCAAAGCAATGGGAGTTTCTCCACTCAACCCCGCCTTGATCAACTCTTCGACAATATAAGGCAGATTGTGAATCCCCATGTAAATTACAATCGTCTCTGAACCGTGGGCGATCGCATGCCAATTTACCGCTGGTCGATACTTACCCGCAGCCTCGTGTCCTGTAACAAATGTCACTGATGAACTATACAATCGATGCGTCAAAGGAATACCTGCATATGCTGGGGCTGCTATTCCCGATGTAATACCGGGTACAACTTCCACAAGTACCCCAGCATTGACCAATTCTTCCATCTCCTCACCACCGCGACCAAAAACAAACGGATCGCCCCCCTTCAACCGCACAACGATCGCATGATCCTGCGC
>JANZYY010000342.1 GCA_026419705.1 Fischerella sp. | reverse complement strand
TTCGGCTGACCGCAGGGTAGAACACAAAGGACACGGAGAATAAAGAGTTTAAGAGGGTTTTTGCGTAAGTCCTATTGATATAGCTATGGGCTTGACTCTTTCCAAAGCTGTCTCAAAAGTTTGTTCAGTTTTCAGCAAAATATCTTCTTCTCGACTAATTCGTCCTATGCTGTCTTCAGATTCTGACCGGTCTACTTCTACTAAGATGTAGCTACCATCTTCTCAAGGAAATTGAATTAAGTGTTTCACAGATGCAACTTTTCCTCTTAATACTTAAAGGCTTGCTAATAATGCTTTGCAATTAGTGATGGTTCTTGAATATTGTTCAGGACTTTGACAAGGTTAGGTCTAGCTTTTTTTGATAATTTATAAGCTATTTCTTGAACTAAGGGCAGGCTTTTTTGTCTACCCTATAAAGATCAACCTATCAAATTTATAGGTCTGAATTGCATAGCCTGAATGCAAACATAATGTTTATGTGTTATGTGTCTCCCCGTCTAATCACAGATTTAGTGCGCTAATCAGTCCAAAACCCCATTTGCGATCGAAGATTCCTGCATCTTTTCCAGGGATAGAGCTATTTTTACGTAGCAGTTCTTTCACAGTAGCTGGATCAAGACTGGGATCGCGCTGCAACAACAGTGCTACTAAACCGCTGACGAACGGTGTCGCCATACTCGTACCAGCCATAGTCACAAACTTAGAATTCACCATCATCGAGCGATCGAAATTCGCCGTGGAGGAAAGGGCGGAAACAATCATCGCTCCCGGTGCTGCAACATCAGGTTTGTGAGCATCGTTCCGTAGCGGTCCTTCACTGCTGAACTCAGAAATATCATCTAACTCTAAACCAATTTCTCGCTCGCCACCGTCAATATCAGTATACTTGATTCTGGTAGTATAAGAAGCAACTGTTATTGCACTGCCAGCAGCTCCGGGTGAACCAATTTTGACTGCATCGGATATGCTTTTACCTGTGAAAAACACTGATGCAGCGTCATCTAATGTCCAGACATCCAAGCGGACATCATTTCCGGAAGTTTTGCGTACCCGTAATTGCCAAATCCCGCCTGATACAGGCTGGGTAAATCTGTTCCTACCTGCGCCCCGAATTTGGACAAAGAAGTTGTAGTCTCCATTGGCTGGATCGGGACCTGGTGTAACGATTTGTACTTGTGCGTCTGGTAAAGCATATTCCTTGGAGGGGTTGCCGTCAGCAATAATTGGTTGAAAGGGAGTTACGAAACCATTGGGACTCCGTACAGAAACTTCCAACTGACCTTCGCGAGAATACCAGCCATTTAACCAAACGATACCCACTTGATTGTAGGGAACGTTGAAGCGCATCGTACTCATTCGCTTACAGGTGACATTGGTCTGACCGTGAATGTTATCATTACCTTCGTTACCTGCAGCACAACAAACAATTCGTCCCGGTCCTGATTCGGCATCAATAATTTTTGAGAGAGAGTCGCTACCATCGTGGGCATCGGCATGTCCACCCAAGCTAAGATTTACTACTGCTGGGCGTCCCATTTCACCTGCCACTCTGAAAATATAGCGGACGCCATCGGCAATGTGGGCGTCTTGCAAGTCGGTTTTAACGACTACTAATTCTGCTTCCGGGGCTACACCATTATAAGTGGTATCAGAACCAGCCGCAATACCAGCAACATGGGTACCGTGACCATCTGTATCTTGAGAAATTGTCAGTTGTGCTTCTGTTAATTCTGCTCCGTAACCACCTTCTGCTACTCCTGGTCCTGGTAGTGTTTGATCCCAAATCCGTAAAATGCGTCCGGCGAAAGCAGGGTGTTTTGGGTCAATACCGCTGTCTATTACACCAATTACGACTCCTTTGCCTGTCAATCCGGTTTTGTTCTGAAACTCCGGTAGTTTGACTTTTCCTGACGCTACATCCATTCGCAAGTGCAATTTACGTGATGGCTTTATCCGTTGGATAGTCGGTTCATCAGATAAATCGCTTAAACGCTCTATGGGTAAGTAAGCTGTGCGGACAGTACCTGTGTTTTGATTGACTTCAATACCGTATTGTGATAAATGACTCAAGTCAGCTTGTTCTTCACAGTAGATAAAAACGACACTCCGTATTGGCTTGAGACTTGTTTTGGGGGCAATTATACCAAGCGATCGCTTGTGTCCGATTAAGGCTGCTTGTCCCTCTCTTTGATAATCTTCGTAAGCCAATATTAACCCTGGAGAAAGTTTTTCAATTCTCATGTCCACCTCAATTTAAGTTCAATTGCTGCTAGATTCTAGCAGGATAAGTCGCTTTTGCATCAACTCCAAACAAGTAATTTTTTTATCTTTAATAATTGATGGCGATTATGGTTATATAGTTTTTTATGTAAATAAAGTTACAAAAATGATGGATCTGGAATAATGAACAATCGAGTATGACTTGTGAAGGTGGGCAAATAATTTGTAATTTATAAGTACACTACCTGCTTAACTAATTACGCAAAAAGTTAGGATAAAAAAATTTTGTGGTGCAGGCCGACAGCCTACATCGGACGGGCAAAAAGCCCATCCCACTCATATAATCATCATGCACCAAATTATTCAGGTCACGCCAACTATGTTAGCTACAGCGTGATGCACCTAATTTTTCATGAAGATTACCTAAGTTAAATGGAGTGCGACTTCGGTAAACTTGAATGTACTTTTAAATTGTATAAATCTCATTAAACAAATAAATGAACCGCCTTAGAAGTGAAGCGACTGTGAAAGGTTAGAGAGATAGTAAAAACAAGTAAAAGGTAAAAGGTAAAAGGATAAATTCCTTTTCCTTTTCCTCTTGATTTCATACCTGATGCTTATTTTTTCATATTAGCTTTAGCATCTTTCACGGCGGCAAAGAAAAACAATCCTGTAAGTGGGATGCTGAGTGCTAAGATAATCGCAGTATTTTGAGTACCTAAATCAGGTTGCCCGGAAGTAAGTTCAAAAATTGAACCGACAGCTGCGATCGCCGCAATACAAGAAAAGGCAAGAAACAAACCACTCTTGGGAGTTATTGTATTCACAGGCACACCATCCTATGCAACTGGTTTGACAGCTTGATAGGAAAAGCCATGCTTAGATAACTCTTGCATCAAAGCCAAAGAGTTTTCTACACGGTCTACAAATACTACACCATTGAGGTGGTCTATTTCATGCTGAATGCAGCGTCCGAGTAAATCTGAAGCCTTCAACGTCTTAGGACGTCCATACTCATCTTTGTAGGCTATTTCTACGACTTCGGGGCGCTTTACATCCATGTATACCCCCGGAATACTTAAACATCCTTCTTGAGCAATGCAGATTTGACGGCTAACCTGTTTGATTACGGGGTTAATCAACACTAGTGGGGGATTAACTGGGTTATCTGGTTCAATATCGATGACAATAATTTGTTTGTGAATTCCGACTTGGGGAGCAGCTAAACCAATACCATCCTTGCTGTACATGGTTTGCAGCATTTCGCGTGCAACCTTGCGGATTTCCTCATCTACTTTCGCAACCCGTTTGGCGGGTTGACGCAGAACGCGATCGCCCAGATAATGCAGTTCTAAGGGCGGATTTTGTAATTTTTTCTTCTCAACAACAATTTCCGAAGGCATGCTCTTCTAACTCACTTAATATGGATTGGAAATGATTCCGCTTTATTCAATTTTAGCAACTAGAAGATGTGCAAATTAATTTCGATTGCATACTGGTAGGATTCTGGGGGTAATGGGGAGTAGTAAACTACTAACTACTAGCCCTGTCAATTGTTAGAGAAGACTATTTCTTTGTTTGTGTCTTCCTGTATTGGTGTTTCAATCATTGTTTTTTCACCACCAAGACACTAAGACACCAAGAAAAATTTATTTGCAAGACTCGGACTTTGGCAAGAAGGAGTACTAATAACTACTAATTCCTATTAACTCGTTGCACCAAGAAGAACAAGAAACCAATTGCAATCAAACCAAAACCAGCGATCGTCCACGGTAGTGTTGTCCTAGTTTGTCTGTTGGGAATGTTCTGGTTGATATCTGATAGGTTTTTGGTATCTTCTGGTACTGATTTTCCTGCTGCTACAGTGACGTTAAATTTCAAATTAAATGGTTTAAAGTTTGCTCTTGCTGATGGTTCACCACGCAAGTGCAGCTGATAGGATCCTGGTCTGGGGAATGTAATTTTAGAGCCGGGTATTCCTTGATAACGCTCTGCTGAGACTGGTTCTAAAGTTGGTTCCAAAAGTGGCGGTTCTCCAGAGGCATAAGGCTCGGCGTAAACAGCTAACTGACAGTTGCACTCTGCCAATGGAATCACCTTACCACCTTTGCGGGTGAGGGCAAACCAAACTGTTGTAGGTTCTCCAGATCTAGGGGTATCATTTGGTTCAATATGGAGAATTGCACCCACTTCCGCTGTTGTTTTCACTTGATGGGCAAAGACGGTAGGATGAAAGGTAATAAAAAATACAGACAAAATAATTATTAATACATATCTAAACATAATCTGACAGCGCTGGAAAATCAATCTGAAAAGGCGGATCGCCGTCGTCACTTTGCGATTGTTTCTCACCCAGATAGGAGTAAAACTATACTAACCGAAAAGCTTTGAATCAAAGGCTGTTCCAACGTCATGCTACCTCAGACTGGCTGGCGATGGAACAGCTATGTGGATAATTTATAGGCACGATGGATGAAACTTCTTTGAAAGATGAAATGATCGTTAATTGGTGATGCTCGCATCAGGGCTGTATAACAAGTTGAAAACTGGAGTTTTTCAAAAGGCAAAAGGGAACAGGAAAAAGGATGGTATTTGCTAGTAAAACCCAATCGCGAAAAAACTATGGATTTGAAACAAGTGCAGGGAAGTCGCATTTATAGCTTTACGAGTTGATCGCTAACGTTTACCCGCCGCGATCGCCCTATCTTTAAAAAGATAACGGTTAATTTTGACGCAGATATTTACGCTGATGCGCTTTGAAGTTTTAGAAGCCAAAATTAATAGTGGGCATTTAATTAATTTTGAGGGGTTAAATTTATGAAATGTTTACTCCCAGCTTTGCTAGTTATCATTGGTACACTAAGTGTGACTCCGAAGAATGCCTTTGCTGACAAACTGAATGTTCGTCCTGTCAAAGAATTAGGTAATCAACAAGCTGCTTCTTCCATCGCCCAACCAATGATGATTAATGGTAGCTGGGTTAATATCATTAACCAAAACAATGATCTCCAACAAATCGCAGGTTCAATTTCAGTAGTGCGCCATCAGAAATGCCAAAAAATCGATCTGCTTGAATTAATTAACAATCCAGCCCGTATTCTGGAGGAATGCGAAAAGCAAAAAAATCATCCAGCTCCTCAATATACCCAAATAGATTATTTCCAGATACCCAAACAACTAGATTCTGGTATCAACTTGACAGTCACTCAGTTTTGATATAGACTACACTACTCTGATTAATTACTTATCAAGTTGAATAATTCTTCGCGAATTCTTTGCTAGTCGGAAAACATGTCTTATATCACTGTGAACATATAAGTAGTTTTAACGGTAAATAAATTAGCGATCGCACCTCAATTAATCAACCGCAAACCCTCTCGACAGCGGAGAGAAAATGCTACATCACTACTGTTTCTGGTAACGGTGTTGCTTGTGCGATCGCTCGATACGCTATGCCCATATCTTTCTTCTTATCTCTATGTGGGTACCTAAAATTTTGTTGCGAACCACAATAGCCCAATAGGAGAACCGGTGTTTTATGTCATCATGGCAAAATAGAACACGTATACTTTGTTGATTCACAGGGATTTGAAATCATGGCCCTCCATCTAGGTGATACAGTACCAAAT
>JANZYY010000341.1 GCA_026419705.1 Fischerella sp. | reverse complement strand
GCTCAGTGCCAAAACGAAACTAGCAATTTTTGTTCTCTTAACTTTTCCTTCACCAATTCTGGCACTCATTTGAGATACTTGTATCAGCTTTGCAATGTAGATATTCATGCTACTGCTTCCCCTCCGAGGCATTTGCGATGGTTGTGTGGCAAAAAGTTTTGAGGACGACAAGATCATTTTGGGTGGGATTTATTTATGCAACCACTTCAAAAATTTGGGCAATAGATTTGACTGGATTGGGAATGTTATACCGATTCAATAAATGTTTGCAACAGATCCTGATGACCAGACGCGCTGTTTGAAGCGTCTCTACAATATCTATTTGTCGCATTCTTTTTTCAAATCGGTATTACTTTTTTATATTCCCTGAATTTGTCCTTTTTTGGATCGCATTTATAAGTTTTGTAATTAATAATTATTCTTTATAATAGTTTCATTTGATTTGAAGTCAGGGATGATTCAAATCAGGAGCTTCCAAATCAAAAAAAGCTGCAATCGCTCGCAAGGCTTGGAAGAAAAGGAAGACAAGGAAAAGAGGAACAAGCAGTTTTAGATGCACAGGTGGAATAGATTGATTTTTTGGAGTTCCCTAATTTCATAAATCAATGGTCTCATCCCAAAATATCATTTGAAATAATTAACTTGTGGTCAGTCATCAGTAGATAGATGGTTAGGAAAAATTGAAGTTATGAGTGGGGCAAGGGAATCGGGAACTCTTGACAGGGAACACAATAGAATATTTGTAATTATTAATTTTGTTTAGGTACTTACTAGCAAAGCTTGATTTCCGCCAAATCCTAATCAACTTGACGATAGATTTCATCTGCCTTAAGTCTGAAAAATGAGATGATAAATTATTTCTGAAAATATTTAGTATAGTTCTTGGAATTACCTTGAAAATGTTTAAAGATAGTGAAAGTACTTAGGCTTATATACCCTCTAAATTAATTGGCTTAACTGGCTAGCTTAACTAGCTTATCTGCCGTTGCAAGTAGCTATAAAAACTGAAAGATTAAACAACAGGTAGTGTAACAGTTTATCTACGAGTTAGAGAATCTGCCAGTACTCTGTTGCAATCAACCAAAAAGTAACACTTTTAGATAGGCTAGCGTCTTCCTGCAAGATTGAGGTAGGGGTTCTGGAGAATTAGGGATTGGAGATTGAAATACTGATTTTTCCTTTGCCCCGTGCCCGATGCTCTATGCCCACCAATTACTAATCATCAACCACAAACCACTAACTAACTACAGTCGAGGATGTTTTATGACCGCATCAATAGATCCTGCCCAAATTGCAGCTTTACAAATAGAAGACGATCGCACTGGTTTGAGCATTGAGACGCTGCGACGGGCTTTGGCAGATAACCTTTTTTATATTCAGGGTAAGTATCCTGAGATTGCCACCAAAAATGATTTTTACATGGCGTTGGCTTATACTGTGCGCGATCGCCTACTCAAACGTTGGATTAGTACAACCAGATCATATGTTAAAAAAAATGTCAAGGTTGTTTGTTACCTGTCAGCAGAATTTCTCCTGGGGCCGCACCTGGCAAATAACCTGATTAACCTCGGCATTTATGAGCAAATACGTAAAGCGGTCGAAGAATCAGGCTTAAACCTGGAAGAATTGATTGAACAAGAAGAAGAACCGGGTTTAGGCAATGGTGGTCTTGGTCGTTTGGCTGCTTGTTATATGGATTCTCTGTCCTCCTTGGAAATTCCCGCCATTGGTTACGGCATTCGTTACGAATTTGGCATTTTTGACCAAGAAATTCGTAATGGCTGGCAAGTTGAAATCACCGACAAATGGTTGCAGTGGGGCAATCCGTGGGAAATTCACCGCCCAGAACTAGCATATAACGTCAAGTTGGGTGGTCACACTCAATCGTACACCGATGAACATGGAAATTACAGGGTACGTTGGGTTCCCGACCAAATAATTAAAGGCATCGCCTATGATACACCCATCCTTGGCTACCAAGTCAACACTGTCAACATTCTGCGACTGTGGAAAGCAGAAGCTCCTGAATCTTTTGATTTTCAAGCATTCAATATTGGCGATTACTACGGTGCAGTCGATAAAAAGATAGTCTCAGAAAATATTTCTAAGATCCTCTATCCCAATGATGAACAAATTCAAGGTAAGCAGCTACGCTTAGAACAGCAATATTTCTTTGTTTCCTGCTCTCTGCAAAATATGATCCGCATTCACCTAGAGCGTGGCAATAGCTTGGAGACATTTCACGAAAAGTTTGCAGTCCAGCTCAATGATACTCACCCTGCCATTGGTGTAGCAGAGCTGATGCGCTTGTTGGTGGATGAACATCATATCGATTGGGACAGAGCTTGGGACATCACCCAAAAAACTTTTGGCTATACGAACCACACTTTACTACCAGAAGCTTTAGAAAAGTGGTCCATTCACCTGTTTGGTAGCATACTACCTCGTCATTTAGAAATTATCTACGAAATCAATCGTCGCTTCCTCGACCAAGTACGGCTAAAATATCCTCACGATGTCGCGAAAATTGCTCGACTATCGCTGATTGATGAAACTGGTGATAGATATGTCCGCATGGCAAATTTAGCATGTGTTGGCAGCCACGCGATCAACGGTGTAGCTGCATTGCACACTGAACTGCTCAAGCAGACTGTCTTGCGAGATTTTTATGAATTGTCGCCAGAGAAATTTAGCAACAAAACCAATGGAGTCACCCCACGCCGTTGGATAGTGTTGAGCAATCCCGGCTTAACTGGTTTAATTTCAAGCAAAATCGGCGATAACTGGATCAAGCATCTAGAAGACCTCAGACAGTTAGAACGCTTCGTTGAAGACGTTGACTTCCGTCAGCAATGGCGGCAGATTAAGCTAGAAACCAAGCGTAATTTGGCAAAATATATTCAAAAGAAAACTGGTATTGTTGTTAACCCAGAATCACTCTTCGACATTCAGGTCAAACGCATTCACGAGTACAAGCGTCAGCACTTGAATGTACTGCACATTATCACGCTTTATAACCGCATCAAGCACAATCCTGATTGCGAGATCGTGCCCCGTACATTTATTTTTGGTGGTAAAGCTGCACCGGGCTACTACATGGCCAAGCTGATCGTCAAATTTATCAATTCTGTAGCAGAGGTTGTCAACACCGATCCCGACATACGCGATCGCCTCAAAGTAGTTTTCTTGCCAGATTATAATGTCACTTTGGGTCAAAGAGTATACCCAGCAGCTGATTTATCAGAGCAAATTTCTACTGCTGGTTTAGAAGCTTCTGGCACTGGGAACATGAAGTTTTCTATGAATGGAGCGTTGACAATTGGTACTCTCGATGGTGCCAATGTCGAAATTCGCCAAGAAGTAGGAGAAGAAAATTTCTTCTTGTTCGGACTGCGAACCGAAGAAGTCTATGCCCTCAAGGCCAGAGGTTACAATCCTTGGGACTACTACAACTCCAATCCCCAACTTCAACAAGTGATTGACCTGATTGCTTCAGGAATTTTCTCTCATGGCGATACAGGCTTGTTCCGCCCATTGCTGGACTCTCTACTCTACCACGATCAATTTATGCTGCTAGCTGACTATCAATCCTACATAGATTGTCAGGAACGGGTAAGTCAAGCATATCGCGATCGAGACAATTGGACTCGCATGTCTATCCTGAATGTAGCACGGATGGGTAAGTTTTCCTCAGATCGCTCTATTCGCGAGTACTGCCAGGACATTTGGAATGTAGAACCACTGACCATCGAACTGGAAGAATACGTTCAGTCTAAAGCTGGTTTGAAGGTATAAATATTACGTAGCAGCCAAAGACTCGGAGTTAAATTCCATCATGCTTGAACCAGCAGAAACAGTTAAAATTTTCCAAAAACAGCCAAAGATTCAAACTTTTTCTAGGAGCCAAACCATCTTTGCAGAAGGTGAACCTGGGGATTGCATGTATGGCATTTTGAGCGGAGAAGTGGAGATATTCTTTGATGGTAAAGTAGTCGAAACCCTTCAAAAAGGAGATGTGTTTGGCGTAGGAGCCTTAGTTGTTCCAGAACACAGCAGAGCATCTACAGCAGTCGCCAAAACTGACTGTCAGCTAGCCTTCTTAGACCAAAAAGGTTTCCTCTTCGCCGTGCAAGAAACTCCAATATTTGCCTTACTAGTGATGCGGAGCTACTCAGAGCGCCTGCGTGCATTAAAACGTTCTATTTAATACATTCACGTTCATGGTAATGGGTACTAGGGACTGGTGACTGGAGACTGGGGAAGAACTGTAACAAGGTTTTTCCCAATCACCAATCACCAATCACCAATTACCAACAACAAACTGCTTAACAAAAGCTTATGCAACTGCTAACTTGTAATACAAAAGTAGTCGCCACTATTGGTCCGGCAAGTAGTTCCCGCCAAGTGTTGATCAAAATGATTCAAGCTGGGATGAATGTAGCGCGCTTGAATTTTTCTCAGGGTAGCTACGACGACCACGCGAAAACAATAGTATTGCTGCGATCGCTAGAGAAAGAATTAGATACCCCAGTTACTCTATTGCAAGACTTGCAAGGTCCAAAAATCCGAGTTGGTCAGCTGCCAAATGATAGGATTACTCTCACCGAAGGAGAATTTGTTACTCTTGTACCGATAGCCAACTTCTCGAACCAAGCGAATACAATTTCTATTGACTACCCCCATCTTGCCGAAGACGCCCAACCAGGAAACCAAGTTCTTCTTGATGATGGTCTGTTGGAACTTCAGGTAGAACAGGTGAAAGCAGATGCTGTCAAATGCAGAATCATCCGGGGAGGTATTCTCAAAAGCCGTAAAGGTGTGAATTTTCCCAATCTCGATTTGCGGTTACCTTCTCTGACGCAAAAAGATCTGCAAGATTTAGACTTTGGCTTGTCTCAGGGAGTAGATTACATCTGTTTGAGTTTTGTTCGTCGCCCAGAAGATATCCGTACTTTAAAAGACTTGCTGGCACAAAAAGGGTCTGCAACTCAGCCTGTTGTTGCCAAGCTGGAAAAACCCCAAGCTATCAATAACTTAGAAGCAATTATTGATGAGTGTGATGCGGTGATGGTAGCCCGAGGAGATTTGGGTGTGGAAATGAGTCCAGAGAAAGTCCCGCTGATTCAAAAGCGGATTATTCGGCTGTGCAACCGCAAGGGCATTCCGGTCATTACTGCTACACAAATGCTGGAAAGCATGACCTATAACCCCCGTCCCACTCGTGCTGAAGCCAGCGATGTTGCCAATGCTATCATTGATGGCACGGATGCAGTAATGCTCTCAGGAGAATCTGCAGTTGGGAAGTTTCCCGTGCAAGCCGTGGAAATGTTGGTGCGAATTGCTGCCGATATCGAACCAGATGTAGAGTTTGTCAACAATCCGCCAGCAAAAAGCGATGAAACCCATGCTCTCAGCGAAGCCATCAATGCCATTGTCAATGCGCTACCACTGCGCTGCATTGTGGCGTTTACCAGTACGGGATACACAGCTCAATTAGCAGCCGGTGAGCGCCCCAAAGTACCCATTGTTGCTTTCACACCCAATTCTATCACCTACCACCGCTTGAACTTAATTTGGGGAATTCGACCAGTCTTGTTAGAAGATGAGGTTGAGACATTTGAAGAATTGACTGCGCAAGTCCAGACAATTCTGCGACAGCGGGGTTGGGTGACATCAGGTGACAAAGTTCTAATTCTAGGGGGTATTCCGACTGGACGTCCTCAAGGCACAAATTTCCTCAAAATTCACACTATCACCCCAGAGTAGGGAAAATATAAGCAGGAAAGACTACCCCTATCTCTCAATCTCCCGATCTAAGGGACTTCCAAGAAATAAATTATCCCGGATTGTGGGG
>JANZYY010000340.1 GCA_026419705.1 Fischerella sp. | reverse complement strand
GGGTTAATTCGGATTAGTTGGAAACATGCTTGCTGAAGCAGCAATCCTGCAAAAACGATCGCAATACCCTACCGATTGGGTTAATTCGGATTAGTTGGAAACATGCCTTTGATATCCCAGGAGTCGTATAAATCTCCGGGACCCTACCGATTGGGTTAATTCGGATTAGTTGGAAACTCACGAGTTGATAACAAGCTAAGCAAATACTTTCTAAACCCTACCGATTGGGTTAATTCGGATTAGTTGGAAACGTTGTATACCGTAAAGCCAAACGTCACTAATGTCAGCCCTACCGATTGGGTTAATTCGGATTAGTTGGAAACAAAAAGTACGCTTGACGCGTACTAAACCTTGCCAAACAACCCTCCCTACCGATTGGGTTAATTCGGATTAGTTGGAAACTTGATTGTGTCCGCCCCCTACCCTTTCTTATTGTCATTCCCTACCGATTGGGTTAATTCGGATTAGTTGGAAACAAATACGGATGCCCTTTTTGAGCAAGATTTCTAAAACCCTACCGATTGGGTTAATTCGGATTAGTTGGAAACATTAAGTTTTTGATCTTCCCCGGACGCTCAGGGGAAATCCCTACCGATTGGGTTAATTCGGATTAGTTGGAAACTCGGGGAGGGATTCCCCGACGGCTTTTATATCCCAGGACCCTACCGATTGGGTTAATTCGGATTAGTTGGAAACAATCTTGCGAGGCAGAATCCGGCATATCTTCCACCCTACCGATTGGGTTAATTCGGATTAGTTGGAAACGCTAAATCAGAAACGGGGTCGGGAGAAACAAAATCCCCCACCGATTGGGTTAATTCGGATTAGTTGGAAACGGCGAAAAGCCCACCAAACCCTGTGTGGTCATGACCCCACCGATTGGGTTAATTCGGATTAGTTGGAAACGACACTCCTGTAGGGCTTAGTGTCCCAGTATCCATTCTGGAAGCCCCACCGATTGGGTTAATTCGGATTAGTTGGAAACTGGTGGTATGCGGGGTGGCATTGATCCACGAACTTTTCCCCACCGATTGGGTTAATTCGGATTAGTTGGAAACTGTAATGTTACCGGGTGTGGGTGAGGATGGCAGTCCCCACCGATTGGGTTAATTCGGATTAGTTGGAAACAAGAAGTTCCACAGCAGTAGGAGCGGCGTCATCACCGCATTCCCCACCGATTGGGTTAATTCGGATTAGTTGGAAACGACAGTGCGCCAACAACAATGCCGCCGTACCACCTTTCCCCACCGATTGGGTTAATTCGGATTAGTTGGAAACTGCCGTGACCTGATCTCTCGAGTCTGCTCGACTAATACCCCACCGATTGGGTTAATTCGGATTAGTTGGAAACCTCTCTTTCCGTCTTCGTGCATCCGAGAGCGAAAAGCACCCACCGATTGGGTTAATTCGGATTAGTTGGAAACCGTCAGCAGACCACTTCGAATGGCAGTGCCCCAACCCCCCACCGATTGGGTTAATTCGGATTAGTTGGAAACCACGCTCAGCACTCGCATTCCCAAACTCACTTTGGCGCGACCCACCGATTGGGTTAATTCGGATTAGTTGGAAACTCTAACCGCCCCTCGCTCCATCCTCGCGGAAACGCCCCACCGATTGGGTTAATTCGGATTAGTTGGAAACAATTGTGTAGACGACGGATAGACCAGACGAATCTGGTTTCCCCACCGATTGGGTTAATTCGGATTAGTTGGAAACCGTTTCCCTAACAGGTCAACCACCCGCCCTTCGGCGGCCCCGACCGATTGGGTTAATTCGGATTATAAAAAGGGAGAGAAAATTCTCTCCCTTTTGAAAATTTATTTGCTAAAAATATCAAATAGATTTACAGCAATTCAAGCCCAAGATTCAAGAGAAAATTTCCTCACTTGTTGAATTCGTAAAAAGTCACTATCACTTGAAACAACAGTCAAATTATTTTGCAGTGCAATAGCAGCTATCCAAAGGTCATTTTCATCAAAACCCAAATCAGTGACTTTGGTTTGTCGCCGCTTGCTTTTATCCTTGGGTGCAAATTGATTGAATAAAGCTGATTTTAATTGAAGATAATTGCTGTAGATTCCGTTACCCTGTAGATGCGAATATCTTCTAAAAACCCTACTAACCGAGCAAGATTTACTTCTCTGCGCTGGGATTTTTCCATCATGAATGTTAGTTAAACCTGCACAATTACACAAGCTGCAATATTATTTTCTCCAACTTCACTAACACGACGAATAACATTTACATTGCCTAAGATAATGGCACTACTGGTTTGCCAAAGCAACTTTGCGGGGTTTGTAGTTGGCGCTTTAGCGCTGAAGCGCTCACTACAAACAATACTTTCCCAGCAATTTTGGTTTGGTGGAGTACTACAATGATTTATATCCAATGAATACATTATTCAAATGGGTTTTCGTCATCAAATTTAGCTTGAGCACGGGTAGCATATACTAATTGAAGACATTCCTCAAAATCATCAGCTTCCCAAGTCCCTGCGTGTCGGAGGATAGACGTCCGGAAGCAGGACGGTATGTAAGTTGCTCTTGCTCGCTGTTCGATTTTGTTGAATCAGTTAACGCGATAGATTCTTGCTAGACTAGTTCCAACTCCTTTTTTGCATGACTAACCTTAATAGAACGAATCAAATCGAGTGCTTCTGTTAGCAATTCCGGTGGTAAAGTCTCTATTTCTTGGATTAATAAATCTTTAGTAGTCATTTTTAAATCACTCTTTTTGATTGTATGCCCTCGTTACCAGCTTGATAACTGATAACTGTTTACTGTTCGCTTATTTAAGCTACATTTAACTTTCTATATTTAGCGATTTTATATTGAATATCATCTAACAAGACAACATCATCAGCTATTTGGGAAAGTTGCTCACTCAACATCCCCTTTTTCGCAACTACAGTAACTTTCGCACCACGACGTTGAACTTCTTCAATAGCTGGAATAAAATCCCCATCTCCACTGATAAGAATAACTTGATCTCCACTTTTAACTTCCCCAATCATGTCTACAGCAATTTTGACGTCGTCACCGACAGTTTTTAAGGTATTGCGATCGCAACGGTGTAAAACAGGGAGTTCTACCACTTCATAACGCAGACGTTTTAAATAAGCAATGAATCGTTTGTGTCCCTCAGTAACAGGTTCTGGAACACCTGTATAATATTTAAAAGTTGTACAAGCAGCATTTTGAGTAAGTTCTGTCCGTAACGCATTATAGTCAAGTTCAACTAGCAATCTCTGAAGGGCAAAATTTAAGTTATTACCATCTATATATACACGAGTGACTGATTCTTGGGATTGGGTAAGCGGTTTAATAGGGGTTTGTTTTGAGTTTTGAGTAGAACTATCAGGTTTGATGGAAGCAGTTTTCTCATGACTGGCTAACTTGGATTCAAGATGAGCGATTGTTTTTAAGACTATTTTTTGCTGATGCTGCAATTTTTGCAGTTCAGAAAGATTAAGACGTTGACGGGTATCTTGAGTTTGGAATTTTTTTCCCAGCTTGTTCAGTTCATTCTGTGTCTGTTGAAGTTGAGTTTGTAGACAAGAATTTTCTTTTTTAAATTCAGTCAATTGTTCTTGCTTGTTTGTGTCTGAGGTATTTTGTTTGACGAGTACTCCAGAAGAAATAGCTGCGATCGCAGTCACTTCACCTACTCCTTTTAACAAGGGTTTTTCGGTAATAGTACTAGTTACAATACACCCAACCGAGAAACCCATTGTAATTAGTATTGCTCTATCAAATTTCATAATAATCCTGATTTGCTTGTCTTTGATTGCAACAAACTCAATATAAAAGACGAACGGAAAGGCGGATTTCCAAATTCAATCGACTTCTTCGAGAAGTTGGGGAACATCATGTGAAGGAAATCGCCTTTTCCACCCATAGGTTTTAATAACGAACATACAAACCCAAACTCAAAAAACATCACTGAGGCGTATGCAAATAAATCGTCGCGTACTAATATTCGCAGATGCAGATAACACTTTCTTCTCAGCCCAAAGTTTTAACAGAAAGATAGATTGGCATAAAATTCGGGACTATCTAGCCGATCCCGAAGAAGGTAGAGAACTAATTGAAATGGTGATTTATATCGGTTTACCACCAGGTAAAGATAGATTTGAAGAACAACGCAAAACCAAAGAAAAATTTATCTACTGGGCAAGAAGTAATGGCTTTCTAGTTGTTTCCAAAGAAGGTAAAGCAAAAGGAGATGAATATGAAACTAATGTTGATGTTGTCATGGAAGAAGGTTTTGGTGGTACGCGACCGATGAAAAATAATGAAGCCCTCAAAGAAGGCTCAAAAGTGTGGACAGTTCCCAAAATTGTTAAAGGTTGAGGTGAAGTATGACAATAACAATTAATCCCGATCAATTAGGAAATCAACCGAGTTCGAGAATTATTGAAGAACTCAAACTATTAGAAAAAGTCGCCAAGAACATTATCGTTGGTAGCAAAACTATTGGTAATACGAAATACACAGCAGTTTTAGTCAAAGGAATGCCTTTATCATCCAAAAAATTCAAGGCTTCTAATACTGATGTTTTGTTTTTATTACCACCAGAATATCCCCGACTTCCTCCGATTGGCTGCTATCTCAACTATCCTTGGGATACGGTAGGAGAAGGAGACCATCATTTTACCAGACAGAGCTACTACGGAGCGCCATTTTTAAGTGATGAAGGATGGTACTGGTATTGTGTTGGACTTGGTGGAGGATTTAATAGAGATAAATGGCTCAATACTTGGAAACCTAGCCATCAACCTGAAAAAGGACATAATCTGGCTACTTTGTTTGTCACAGCACGTTACGCAATCAACAGTGATGATTAAGTGAATCTGCATTCAAAGGAAGTCAAGTGTCAACCATAATCTAGAGTTTTTTTGACTCTTTGACTAATATACGGGCGGGTTTAGCTACAAAATTCATGGGCTTGACTAACAAAATATTTCTCAAAACCCGCCCCTACTAACTCTTGACTCTGAACAACCAAAATTACGCTTCAACAAGGATAAAAAGAGAATGAACAATCAGAAAAAATCACCCGAAGTTTCTCTACATATACCCCCGCAAATGTGGAGTCAGTTTCGCCAATGTATGCAAAAATATCAGAGAAGAAATGAAGAAGTCATAGGTTTCTTGTTTTGTAAACGTCATCCGGTATCAAAACACAAAATTCGCTACTTTCCTAAAGCTTGGGTAGTTCCTTCTCCTGATTGCTATGAACGTCAATCGATGAGTGGGTTAGTGTTGAAACAACCATTTCACTGGTATTTGCTTAAAAGCTATTTGAGTCAAGGACTTGATGTAGTTCATATTCACACTCATGCTGGTCAAGGAATTCCCGATTTTTCTAGTGTTGATGACCGCTATGAATCTGAATACGCTAAGTTTATCTCATCTAGCTTTCAGAAAAAACCTCGCTTAATTTCTGGGGTTTTTGACGAGTCATTGCAACAACATCAATTTCGAATTTGGGACAGAAAAGGACTGTCTTTCCAGAACATCAAGTGCTATCAATCATGGTTTGAAGTTCCAGAATCAGGAGATTTACTCAACAAAGCAGATTTGATGTTTGCTCGCCAAAAAGTTTTTGGAGAGACTTGTCAAAAACAATTGAGCAAACTCACAGTTACTTTAATCGGCTGTGGGGGATTGGTTCAATTTTTGCGGAATTGCTGGGACGTTTAGGTGTGAAAAAATGGATATTAATCGATCCGGATCGTTTAGAAGCAGTCAATCTCAATCGAACACCCGGGGCTACACGGAAAATGGTAGATCAACAATGGTATAAAGTTGATTATGTAAAATATCTGATCAAACAAATCTATTCTACAGGTT
>JANZYY010000339.1 GCA_026419705.1 Fischerella sp. | reverse complement strand
CCCCTATACACTCTCAATCCCCTGACTCGTTTCACTGACAGAGTTGATGATTATGTCAAATACCGACCAAGTTACCCAGCCGCAGCAATTAATCAAATCTTGGAAGGATTAGCACCTCCCTCCCGACTCGTCGCAGCAGATATAGGCGCTGGTACAGGAATTTCCTCACGGTTGCTAGCAGAACGCGGTGTTAGTGTAATTGCGATTGAACCAAATGTAGCGATGAGAGAAGCGGCTGAACCTCATCCTTTAGTCGAATTTCGGGATGGGACAGCAGAAGTTACTAACCTAAGCGATGCATCTGTTGATTTAGTAACCTGTTTTCAAGCTTTCCATTGGTTTAACCCTGAGCCAGCTTTATCGGAGTTTCACCGTATTCTCAAATCGTCTGGACGTTTAGCTGTGGTGTGGAATCACCGTGACGAAGAAGATGCTTTCACTGCTGAATATAGCCTTTTGGTACGTGCTGCATCGAACAATCACCCAGCAGAGTCACGGATGAAAATGGTGGAACCACTGTTAGCGACGAAGCACTTTGTTAATGTTCGTGAATATACGTTTGTTTATCGACAGGAGTTGGATTTAACTGGACTTATCGGGCGTGCAACAAGTGCTTCTTACGTCCCGCGTCAAGGAGAAGCATATGAACAACTGATTTCGAGTCTGCAACAATTGTATCAGCGCTTTTGTGATGAGCGTGGCTTTGTTTACATGGTTTATCGTACTAGCGTACACCTGGCAGAGTCAATCAAAAATTAAGACTTAAAAATGGGAATTATAAAAAGTAGGGAGTGTTAGCTTGCTGTAACATATCGCTATCTCAGGGTCAATAACGCTGCGTTAATGCACTCTACAAGTTTATAAGTTTATGGTTGATGATAATTATCGCATTTAAAAATGGCGAAACCACAGTATGAAGGATATTGTGAAAATACTCCTACAAAATTAGTTCGAGAAAAGTTTGGAGATATCAATGTTTATGAACAAAATATAAAAGCTTTGTTGACAAAAGCAACTGGTTTCATCGCTGCTTATGATTTTACTTTGAACCCTTATCGGGGTTGTCAATACGGATGCAGTTATTGCTACGCCGCAGCATTTAGTCCTAATACAAAAATGCGTCAAGACTGAGGCAAATGGGTAATTTTCAAAGAAAATGCAGCAGAAATTTTAGAAAAAGAATTGGAAAGCTGGTACAAGAAAAATCCCAAACAGTCTCCTAAAATTTACATGAGCAGTGTTACCGATCCTTATCAACCAATTGAGTCTAAATATCAGTTGACTCGCAGGTTGTTAGGAATTATGCTTGATTTTTTTCCAACTCCAACGCTGGTAATTCAAACTCGTAGCCCAATTATCACCAGAGATATTGATTATTTACAAAGGTTTCAGCGGTTAAGAATTAATATGAGCATTCCCACTGGTAGTGAATCGGTGAGAAGAGATTTTGAACCGCGATCGCCGAGTATTAAAGCCAGAATCAATGCTGTGAAAAAAATTAAACAAAGCATTGATCCTTTTAAAGGTTTTATTCCCAAAATCTCTATTACGATTACGCCTCTACTCCCTACATTATCAGATGAAGAAGTCATTTTTATTGAAAAGCTCAAGATTGCAGATCGAGTTGTAATTCAGGAATTTCACCCTAGTCATAATCGTTCTCTTGTAGCATCAACTCGGCAAGAAGCTGAAGAAATTAAGGGTAAATACGCTTGGTGGTACGATAATGAAAACATAAACTATATGAAATTTAAGAAAAAGTTAATCTCCCAACTTCCTGGTGTAGAAATAAAGGAAGGAAAAGACGGATTTGGGTATGAGTAATCCTATCGGTAACTGGTGGAGAAGTCAGCAGTTTAAGTCAGCACTTATCAAGGGATATTCTCGACTTGCCATGCAAATTTTGCAAGAAATTCAAAAATCGGGAGCAAAATTTTCTTGGTTAGAAAGACTATTTAGAGATAAAGTTCAGGTTGAACTTATTCCCAACAATATAAAAAAGAAGCAGATAATTTAAGTGCGAAACTCAACGAAGCATTACAACGACTAGAAAATTTAAATGTCGAAATCGCTGATGAACAGCCAAATGACCTTAGGTTAAAGAGAGACCAAGAATTTATTAAATATGTATACAAACAATTTAATTTAATACAGCATGATGAAAACAAACTGCAATGCACGGGGATCGATCAACAGATATTTGATGATTTTGAAGCAAGATTAGTTGAATATCTCAAAGAAGAATTTAGTAAGATACCCAAAAAGCAGCTCATAGTTAAGTTAGAAGATGCTTTGGAAGATATTAATCACTTAAAGAATGGACAAGACCCAGACTATCATTTTAGTTTGACACCCCATGTCTACTTTATGAAGTATTTTTTAGAAAATGTATATTGTCTTTATTTAGCTTGGTTTATTATCTATGAAGCAGGCTTGCTACCAACTAAAGTTAACATCCTTGATATTGCAGCAGGCCCAGGAACAGTTGCTTATGGTCTGGCTTTATTTTTACAAAGTACAAGCGGCTTTTTCTGTATTCCACAAATGCACATATCTTACTATTCGTTAGAAAAGCAAGCTGCATTCCAGTTTCGAGGTTTACAATTTTGGCGAAAATATATAGAATCTCAGGAAAGTTTGGTCAATGCTTTCTTTCGTTTTGTAACTGACGACATATTTACTTGGAATTCTAATTCAAATAATATACCGGAAGGTTTTTTTGATTTTATCGTAATTTCCCACTGTTTCTTTTCAGATCCGATAAAAAGAATTCAAGCAAACAGTATTTATAAGCAAATAATTGCTGCTAGCCTAAAGCCCCAAGGTTATGTACTGCTGATTGTACAAGACAAAAAGTTATTCAAAATCTACGATACTTACCAAGTTGAAGACCACAATCAAGAAAAAAAGCTTGTGAGTAAATTTGTTACAGAGTTTGGATTGGATTTAGTATCTTATAAATATCTGACATCTACAAGTTTAAGAACACCACTTGGAAGTGCTGAATTCGGAAAATTTGCACTAGAAAAATTGCCCAAGCAATTACATATGAGACCAATGATTCAGAAGTATTTAGCTCAGAATCATCAGTTACATTATACTCTAGATGATTACGTCATATTAGCCCAAAAAGCTCATATTTAACGATTGTAAAAAAACAGTCAATAATCTCACTTGTGAATCAATCGTGTAACTCTCAAACAACAGCAAAATCCGTAAATAGCTGGCATGGCAAACTGAATTTAGTATATGCCCATAGCCAAAGTGGAACGCAGCTAATTTTCGATCGCAATCAAGCACCACTGAAGGTGCAACGTCCATTTTATCCGGAGGGACAACAAGTTTGTCATAGCGTCATTTTACATACAGCTGGGGGCATTGTAGGAGGCGATCGCCTCTCTTATCACCTCCACCTCCAACCCCACGCCCAAGCATTAATTACTACAGCCGCTGCTGCAAAGATATATCGCAGCAAGGGTATGATCTCGAGACAGACAATCGAGATAAAAGTTGATGCAGGTGCTTGTTTGGAGTGGATACCCCAAGAAACAATAGTCTTTAACAATGCCTTGTATCGGCAAGATTTACGAGTAGAATTAGCTACAGAATCTAGATATTTAAGCTGGGAAATTACTAGGTTTGGTCGCAGTGCTAGGGGAGAGAAATTTTTGCAGGGAGAATGGCGCAGTAGTACCGAAATTTGGCAGCAAGGTAAACCCTTATGGATAGATAGACAATGGGTACCTGGTGATGAAGAAATTTTCTACAGTCCCCACGGTTTAGCCGGACAACCAGTAGTGGGTAGTTTGGTTTACATTGGGCAAGAGGTTTCATCAGAAATCGTCAAAAAAGCCCGAAATCTTTGGCAATTTCCCATTCCCCATTCCCCATTACCTATTCCCCATCCCCAAATAGGCGTTACTCGTTTAGAACATGGATTTTTGTGTCGATACCGTGGTTCTTCAACTGCTGAGGTGAGACACTGGTTTATCAGTGTTTGGCAGTTATTACGCATGTCTTTTTTAAATCGTGGTAACTGCATACCAAGAGTTTGGCAGATTTAGTGGACTCACCGAGTCACCAAGGGAGTTTAGGAAATGCAACTTACGCCGCAAGAGAAAGACAAACTGCTGATTTTTACTGCTGCAATGCTTGCAGAAAGACGTAAGGCAAGAGGTTTGAAACTGAATTATCCAGAAGCTATTGCTTATATTTCTGCTGCGATTTTAGAGGGTGCGAGAGATGGGCGTACTGTAGCAGAATTAATGAGTTATGGTACCACGTTGTTGAGGCGCGATGATGTCATGGAAGGTGTACCAGAAATGGTGCATGAAGTGCAGGTAGAAGCAACTTTTCCTGATGGTACAAAATTAGTGACAGTGCATAACCCAATTCGTAATTAGTTTTACATAGGATTTATCAATGATTCCAGGAGAAATAATTACACCAGCAGGAGAAATTGAACTAAACGTAGGGCGTCCGACTGTAAAATTGCGAGTGTCAAATACAGGCGATCGCCCTATACAAATTGGTTCTCACTTTCACTTTTTTGAAGTCAACGCTGCATTAAACTTCGACAGAGAACAAGCACGAGGAATGCGCCTTGATATTCCTGCTGGAACAGCAGTCCGCTTTGAACCAGGCGATGAAAAAGAAGTGACTCTCGTCCCCTTAGTTGGTACACGTCAAGTTTATGGCTTCAACAGCAGAATTAACGGACAACTCGATCCTTAAAAACTCTCTTTCTTCGCGTCCTTTGTGTCCTTTGTGGTTCATTTAAATTTCTCAGGAGTCATCATGAGTTACAGAATGGATCGCCGCGCTTACGCGGAAACCTATGGTCCTACAGTCGGCGATCGCATCCGCCTCGCCGACACAGAACTATTTATTGAAGTTGAACAAGACTTCACCACCTATGGTGACGAAGTAAAATTCGGCGGTGGTAAAGTCATTCGCGACGGGATGGGACAATCACCCATCTCCAACGCGGATGGCGCTGTTGATATGGTAATTACTAATGCTTTGATTCTCGATTGGTGGGGAATTGTCAAAGCAGATATCGGCATTAAAGACGGCAAAATCTTCAAAATTGGTAAAGCCGGAAATCCCTACATTCAAGACAATATAGATATTATCATCGGTCCTGGTACTGAAGCGGTCGCTGGCGAAGGAATGATTCTTACTGCTGGCGGTATCGACGCCCACATTCATTTTATTTGCCCCCAACAAATAGAAGTAGCCATTGCTTCTGGTACTACCACTATGATTGGCGGTGGTACTGGCCCCGCAACAGGTACAAATGCTACTACTTGTACACCCGGGCCATGGAATATTTATCGAATGCTGCAAGCGGCTGATGCTTTCCCTGTCAACCTGGGATTTTTGGGTAAGGTAATACTAGCCAACCGCAAGGACTAGTGGAACAAGTCGTAGCGGGTGCGATGGGATTAAAACTACACGAAGACTGGGGAACTACCCCCGCAGCAATTGATACCTGTCTCAGCGTCGCCGACGAATACGACATACAGGTAGCAATTCATACTGATACGCTTAACGAAGCTGGGTTTGTAGAAGATACCATCGCCGCCTTTAAAAAGCGTGTCATCCACACCTACCACACCGAAGGCGCAGGCGGTGGACACGCACCGGATATTATCAAAGTTTGTGGTGAAGCCAACGTCTTACCATCATCCACTAACCCTACACGTCCTTACACCGTCAACACTTTAGATGAACACTTGGATATGTTGATGGTTTGCCATCACCTCGATCCAGGAATTGCTGAAGATGTAGCGTTTGCTGAATCGCGTATCCGTCGAGAAACTATCGCCGCTGAAGACATTTTGCACTGTCTCTT
>JANZYY010000338.1 GCA_026419705.1 Fischerella sp. | reverse complement strand
CCTCATAGGATTAGGTGGTGTGCCGATGTCACCATTACAAATTCTTTGGATGAACCTAGTGACGGATGGTGTTCCTGCCTTAGCTTTAGCAGTGGAACCAGGTAGACCAATTGTCATGCAGCAGCCACCCAAAGACCCGAAAGAAAACATCTTTGCTCGAGGCTTGGGAGCTTATATGGTTCGCATTGGTTGTGTTCTAGCCATCGTAACCATCTTGATGATGAGCTGGGCATACAACTTTACTGGGCAGAACACAGCCGGCGGAACACTTGACCCAGACCGTTGGAAGACAATGGTGTTCACTACCCTCTGTCTAGCTCAAATGGGGCATGCACTTGCTATTCGTTCCAACACTCGTTTATTTATTCAGGTCAATCCTTTTTCTAATCCCTTTATCCTTGCTTCTGTAATTTTAACTACCATCTTGCAACTGTTGCTGATTTATGTTGAGCCACTGCGAAACTTTTTTGGCACTCGCTATATCACCTTCCAAGAACTAATGGTTTGTATCGGCTTTAGTGCCATCATCTTTGTATGGATTGAGGTCGAGAAGCTATTTATCCGCTGGTTCTTCCGTCGACAGAGAAGCTAAATTGGTTTGATTGCAACATGGAGATGAACTAATGAACCACAAAGACGCAAAGTACGCGTAGACGCGTAGCGGCTTCTCGTAGAGTAGCGGCTTCCGTAGATAGAAAGGATTTTTGGATAGAGAAATCAAAGAAAATCATCCCGTAAATATGCAAGGTTTTATAGACCTGTAGTGAAAGAGTGCGATCGCAGCTTTAGACGATGTAGTGTAGCTGGGTAAATAAATCGGCGATCGCACCAAATATGTGCTAATTAGCCCATCTTCTTGGCATCAAGTTTGTTTGCATGGTAGCCAGCACAACTTAATCCAACTCTCGGCGCCCTTCCAAAGCTCGTGCTAGCGTCACCTCGTCCGCGTACTCTAAATCACCACCCACAGGCAAACCAAAGGCAATTCGCGTCACCTTCGTAAATGGCTTTAGCAGCTGACCGACATATAATGTTGTTGTCTCCCCTTCCACACTTGGACTAATTGCCAGGATTACTTCTTTGGGCTGTTGCTGACTCACCCGCCGCACCAACGCTTGAATATTCAACTGTTCTGGACCTATGCCATCTATTGGAGAAATTACTCCACCCAGAACATGATATTTGCCTTTGTACTCTTTGGTTTTTTCCAAGGCGATGACATCACGAGAATCTGCCACTACACAAATTGTACTGCGATCGCGGCTGGGATTGCGGCAGATTTCACATACAGGTTCCGCAGAAAGGTGAAAGCACTCTTTGCATAAGCCTATTTGTTTTTTGGCTTCTATCAAGGCTTGTGCCAAAGCCTCTACTTCTGCTTCTGGACGTTTCAAAATATGCAACGCCAGCCTTTGAGCAGTTTTCGGACCAACTCCTGGTAAGCGTTGCAGTTGTTCAATTAATCGTGCTAAGGGACGTGCGTAAACCGTAGCTTTATCTCCAGTACGATCACCTTAACTATGATGGCATTGTTTGAAGATTTTGAGTTTGTAGTATCATGTAGTTTAATATACAAGGTCTGCGATCGTGCTTTGTGAATCGATTAATCTGACAAAGATATAAACAAATCCACCACTGTGAGGTTGAAGGTCTTGCAGTCCATGGGGATGGAGAATGAACCACCAAGACGCCAAGAACGCCAAGAATTGATTTTTTCAATGAAAAGAGAAAATAAAATCATGCAGCTAGCTGTCTGTGCAACGCCAAGGCTGAAATTACATAAGAATTTAATGCAGGTGTGCGACCGCCCAGCATTCCACCAGCATTCCAATCTCATCTAGTCAAAACTTGTATTCGAGCTTGCTAGACTTAGGTCTGCAAAGACGTTACCGCCAGTTGCTTAATATTTGGCGTTGCATAAATGCGGAATGATTTTCTTGTATTTCTCTGTTAAAATCTCTTCTATCTACGGAAGCCGCTACTCTACGAGAAGCCGCTATGCGTCTACGCGTCTAATGCGGTTGATTATTTCATCCCTAAATTCAGCATATGCAGACTTTTGATAACCATCTCTGCAATATAGATATACCTATATGGCTAGCTGGGGGAAAGACTTATTCATAAATGTTTACAAAGTTTAGTAGAATGACTTTATAAACAAGTAAGTATTTTTGCTCAGCATTATGATAGTCTACCAATTTCCCTGGCTCACCGCAGTCATGGTGCTGCCACTAGTTGCAGCCCTACTCATCCCCCTACTGCCTGATAAAAATGGTAAGCGCGTGCGGTGGTATGCCCTATGTATAGGAATCGCGGATTTTGTCTTGATGTGCTATGCTTTTTGGAAGCATTACGATGCCAGCAACGCTACTTTTCAACTCGTAGAGAAGTATGCCTGGGTACCCGAGCTGGGTTTTAGCTGGGCAGTGTCAGTGGATGGACTATCAGTTCCACTCGTGCTTCTCGCAGGATTTGTAACCACACTTTCAATGTTTGCAGCTTGGCAAGTTACTATCAAGCCTCGACTGTTCTATTTCTTGATGCTGCTCCTCTATTCTGCACAGATAGGGGTGTTCGTAGCCCAAGACTTGCTGCTGTTTTTCATTATGTGGGAGCTAGAATTGGTTCCCGTCTACTTGCTTGTCTCCATTTGGGGCGGGCAAAAGCGCCGCTACGCAGCAACTAAATTCTTATTATATACCGCAGCTGCTTCTATATTTATTTTGGTGGCAGGGCTAGCAATGGCTCTCTACGGCGACAATATGACCTTCGATATCGCCGCGCTCAGCATGAAGAATTTCCCGTTAGCGCTAGAACTGTCACTTTATGCAGGATTGCTGATTGCGTTTGGCGTCAAGCTGGCTATTTTCCCTCTGCACACTTGGCTACCGGACGCACATGGCGAAGCTTCTGCTCCCGTATCAATGATTTTAGCAGGTGTGCTGTTGAAGATGGGCGGATACGGACTGATTCGCCTGAACCTGGAAATGCTCTCGGATGCACACATTTACTTTGCACCGGTTCTAGCCATTCTGGGTGTTGTCAACATTATCTATGGTGCGTTGAACTCCTTTGCCCAATCCAACATGAAGCGTCGCCTGGCATATTCGTCAGTTTCTCACATGGGTTTTGTGTTGCTGGGTATTGCGTCCTTTACCGACTTGGGAGTCAGCGGCGCGATGTTGCAAATGATATCCCATGGTTTAATTGCAGCGGTGCTGTTCTTCTTGGCAGGCGTAACCTACGATCGCACTCACACGATGGCAATGGACAATATGAGTGGTGTTGGTCAGGCAATGCCGAAAGTGTTTGCTCTATTTACAGCAGGTGCAATGGCGTCGCTGGCTCTCCCCGGTATGAGTGGCTTTGTCAGCGAACTCTCGGTCTTCGTTGGCGTCACGACCAGTGATATTTACAGTTCGTCTTTCTGCACCGTGACAGTCTTCTTAGCCGCAGTGGGAGTCATCCTCACACCGATTTATCTGCTCTCGATGTTACGACAGGTATTTTACGGTTCTGGTGTAGCACCTACATGTGACATTCACAATGCGAGCTTAGAAAATCAGGAGGATGAGGGAAGGGTTTGCTTTGGCACAGACTGTCTCCTGCCTACCGAGGCAGTCTATAGCGATGCCAAACCACGTGAGTTGTTTATTGCTGCCTGTTTTCTGCTGCCAATCGTTGCGATTGGATTCTATCCCAAACTGGCTACGCAGATATATGACGTTAAAACTGTTGCGGTGAATGCTCAGGTCCGCCAATCCTATATCCAACTTGCGCAAACGAATCCGCGGATTTATGCTCAGGGATTCTTGGCTCCAGAGATTGCAGAGCAAAAAGTAGCACATGTTTTGGGAATTGTCAAGTAACCTTGTCGAGCTTCTATATGTCGAAGAGCGAGCGATCGCCCCTGCAAGCACGATCGCTCGAACAATTATGAATTATGGATTATGAAATTCTTAGCCGAATCGCACTCATCATTTTCACCTATTCCCAATCCCGAATTCCCTGATTTCCCTTGATTAACTACGAGCAATTCCATCTTGGCGGGCTGCTCGTTGCACAGCAGCAGCAACAGTAGTGGCCACTCGCTCATCAAATACAGAAGGAATGATATGTTCTCTGTCTAAATCTGATGGTTTAACTAAAGAAGCGATCGCGCTTGCTGCTTCCAAATACATGGAGGTAGTAATCGTCTCTGCGCGACAATCTAATGCACCGCGAAACACCCCAGGAAAAGCCAAAACGTTATTAATTTGATTCGGGTAGTCACTTCTACCGGTAGCCATGACAGCAACTTCTTTGTTAACTAATTCTGGCTGAATTTCAGGAATTGGATTTGCCATTGCAAACACAATTGGATCTTTCGCCATTGAACGCACCATTTCCGGTGTTAATACCCCCGGTACGCTCACACCGATAAATACATCAGCTCCTTGCATTGCACCTGCAAGAGTACCCTGAGCTTTGACAGCAAATTCACGCTTTTCTTCTGTTAAATCGGTGCGACCAGCAGAAATAATTCCTTTAGAGTCACACATCCAAATTTTCTCTGCTCCTGCTTTGTGCAGTAAACGAGCGATCGCAATTCCAGCTGCTCCAGCACCATTAATAACGATGCGGATTTCCTCCATTGATTTGTGTACTAACTTCAGCGAGTTGAAAAGTGCTGCTAAGGTCACAATCGCTGTGCCATGCTGATCGTCATGAAAAACAGGAATATCTAACTCCCGTCGCAGTTTCTGTTCGATCTCAAAGCAGCGGGGAGCAGCAATATCTTCTAAATTCACGCCTCCAAATACAGGAGCTATATTTTTGACAGTACGGACAATCTCATCTGTATCTTGGGTTGCCAGACAGATGGGGAAAGCATTGATACCAGCAAATTCTTTAAAAAGCATGGCTTTACCTTCCATTACTGGTAGAGCCGCCTCTGGGCCTAGATTTCCCAGTCCCAAAACCGCACTACCATCTGTCACAATCGCAACTGTATTTTGTTTAATAGTTAAGTTGTAAACTTCTTCTAGGTTTTGAGCGATCGCATTACAAACACGTCCGACTCCAGGCGTGTATGCCATTGCTAAGTCAGACACGCTTTTGAGGCTAATTCTGCTGATGATGCTGATTTTACCACCCCGATGCAGATTAAAAGTGCGGTCATAAACATCCAGTACCTTAATGTCTGGTAAAGCCTTGACTGCTTGTACAATTGTTTCCGCGTGTTCGGTACTTGCAGCATCAACAGTAATATCGCGAATGGAAACAGCTCTGGTTTGCTCAATTAAATCAATCTGACCAAAATTACCACCACGAGTGGCGATCGCCTTAGTAACGCTAGCTAACATCCCAATACGATTGGGAATTTCAAGGCGGAGGGTCAAACTAAAACTAGAGTTAGGGGTTAGGTCTGTCATCGTTGTTTTGGATGGGTGATTTTAGATTGAATTTAGCGCTAAAAATCTAAAATCTCAGAATTAAGTACTATAAACTGGTCACAATTTAGCAATTGTACTCTGATGCACCATATAATTTCATTTTCATTCGCGAGATAAATCTTTATAATAAATTTATCTATTGCCCGTTGCCAATTTTCAATAACTTTTTCCATCTTTCGTGAAAAACTAAAAAACTAGAACCCCAATTTCTTATGAAGAAATCGGGGTTCTGAAGCTAAAAAAGCGCTCTCTTCTTTGAGAGCGCTTTTAATCATTCAGGAAGGGGATTATCCATTTATTAGAGGAGCGCTCATCGCCACAGGTACAGCTTCACCAGCAGCTAAATCTAGCGGGAAGTTGTGAGCATTACGCTCGTGCATCACTTCTATACCCAGGTTGGCGCGATTCAGCACATCCGCCCAAGTATTGACT
>JANZYY010000337.1 GCA_026419705.1 Fischerella sp. | reverse complement strand
GACTAGCATATGCCTATGACCTTGGTAGTCTCCAAATTTTAATCTCCAATTACTTTAATAACCAGTCACGCATCCATTACTACCGAAACATTCAAGAGCGGGTAGATCGCGTTGCGCCTTTTTTACAGTTTGATAGCGACCCCTACCTAGTGGTTATTAATGGCAAATTACAGTGGATTGTGGATGCTTACACAGTCAGCGATCGCTATCCCTATTCCAAACCTGTTGCTCAAACTAAGAATGCCACAGAAATTCTCAAAGGAGGAAATATTCAAAAATTTTTACACGGTAATATCAACTATATTCGCAACTCTGTGAAAGTAGTAGTCGATGCTTATGATGGCACAATGCGGTTTTTTGTCATTGATGAGGCTGACCCTCTACTGAAGACTTACCGCAAAATATTTCCACACTTGTTTGAGCCAAATGCAGCCATTCCTGCAGAACTAAAAGCTCATTTCCGCTATCCGCTAGATTTGTTTAAAATTCAGGCACAAATGTATCTTTCTTACCACATGAGCGATCCGGAAGTATTCTACAACCGAGAAGATTTGTGGCGCTTCCCGATGCAGGTATACGAAGGTAATGAACAAATCATGCAACCATACTACGTGATTATGCGGCTGCCAGGAGAAGCAAAAGAAGGATTTATTCTGATTCTGCCCTTTACCCCTGTTAACAAAGACAATATGATTGCTTGGATGGCAGCCCGTTCTAATGGCAAGGACTACGGTAAGTTGCTTTTATATGAGTTTCCCAAACAAAAACTTGTCTTTGGTCCCAGACAAATAGAAGCGCGAATTGACCAAGAACCGCTAATTTCCCAGCAATTTACTTTGTGGAGTCAAGCAGGTTCTAAAGTCATTCGCGGCGATTTACTGGTTATTCCAATTGAGGGTTCTTTACTTTACGTAGAACCAGTATATCTGCGAGCAGAACAGGGACAACTACCGGAATTGAAGCGAGTAATTGTGGCGTATGACCAACATGTAGTCATGGAGGAAACTTTAGAAAAATCTCTAATGACTATCTTTGGCAGTTTTCAAGTTGAGAAGGGAGTACCTCCTCTGGTGACTAAAGAAGCTGCAAATCTCGCTAAAAATGCGATGGAAACTTATCAAAAAGCTCAGGAAGCCTTGCGACAAGGAAATTGGGCTGAATATGGACGTTACCAGCAAAATTTGCAAGAAATATTGCAAAAATTGAATCAGGGTAGTAAGCCTTGAAATCAGGTGAGCTTTGCCCGCTTTTTTATTTGATTATAAATCTAGTGGTCTGGCAACTTAACTTTAATGATTATAGATAAACGAACCACCATAGACGCTAACTATGCCAACAAAGAGAAAAACAACAGAGATAGAAAGGTTGATTCAACGAGCAAAGTTGGGTTCCAAACTACTAGGTTTTTCTAACTTATTTCAGCTAGACAAATTTCTATTTACTGGAGCAAGAGAATCTCATTTCATCTGTTTCTGCAATTTTTCATGTTCTATTTCATCAATATCATAGTCATGCCCGTCCATCATGTGGATTTTATACCTGCCTTCGTGAACTCCAAATATTCCTAAAAAGCCTGGGTCTTCTTTTTCTATGACCTCGATTTCAGAAATGGCATCAGGATTGATTTCAACTGTATTGCCGTCTGTAGTTTTAACAGGTAGGATTTTTGTCATACAGCTACCCTCTCTGGGCACATTAATCTAACATTTTCTTTATATATTCATGCTAACAAACTAATAATTTCACGTTCGAAATAGCAAAAATACTTAATTAATGAAATGGCAATCAATCTCATATAAAATTATTGCTATAAGCTTGCATATAACTCTATATTTGGCGTTGCTGATTTCATGTATGATGCAGGATGTTGCTTCTGCCAAAACCGTTGACCAGACGCGTACGCCGCAGGTGTTCGGGCAGGGTAATTTCGCGTCTCTACATTGGATTCATACTTTGATTCAGCAACGCCCTGTATTTAGATATGTTTGGCGATCGCTCCCCTTCCGCAAAGATTTAGTCAGTACCATTTTTGACATTTGTTGCTATGAGTATTACCATCCATCAGCACTCACTCATCTTCCAAAAAGCGATCGCGTCTTATTCCTCTTTTCCTTGTCTTCCCCCTCTTTCCCATTTCCCTTGTCTGCTCGATAATGCTGAATGATGAATTGTGATGAAAATTCCCTCATTCATAATCCATAATCCATTGGAGGGGTGAAGCTGACACAAAGGGGTTGCTATGACTAAATTTATGTTTGTAACCGATTTAGATAATACCCTCGTAGGTGATGACAATGCACTAGCGGAATTGAACAAACGCTTACACAGACATCGTCAAGAACATGGTACAAAGATTGTTTATGCGACTGGGCGATCGCCTGCTCTTTACCGAGAACTCCAACAGGAAAAAAATCTCATTGAACCAGACGCTCTCATTCTAGCTGTAGGAACGGAAATTTACCTCGACGGTAGCGACAGTCCCGACTCAAGTTGGTCAGAAACACTTTCGCAGGGTTGGAATAGAAATTTAGTATTATCTAAAACCAAGGAATTCTCTGAGTTAATTCCGCAACCAGACTCGGAACAACGTCCTTTCAAAGTGAGTTTTTTCCTCAGACAAGAAGCATCTGCAACAGTCTTACCAAAACTAAAATCAAAATTGCTGCAATCGAATCTAAATGTAAAGTTAATCTATAGCAGCGGTATAGACCTTGACATTGTGCCTTCCAGGAGCGATAAAGGTCAGGCAGTACAATTTCTCCGCCAAAAGTGGAAATTTGTAGCAGAGCAAACGGTTGTCTGTGGCGATTCTGGCAATGATATTGCTTTATTCGCTGTAGGCAATGAACGGGGAATTATTGTCGGAAATGCTCGCCCAGAGTTACTCCAGTGGCACAATGAAAATCCCGCTAACCACCGCTATCTGGCACAAAATGCCTGTGCAGGTGGAATTATAGAAGGTTTAAGATATTTTGGACTGATAGAATGATTAGTTATCTGAAAGGCATCGTTGCTGGCATTCAAAAACATAGCGGTAATCGCTATATCCTTACTCTCGAAGTTAACGGTATAGGTTATGATTTGCAAATCCCGGCGCGGTTGGCGCAGCAATTACCGGAGTCAGGGGGTGAAGTGCAAGTGTTCACCCATTACCAAATTCGAGAAGAGGTGCCATTACTATATGGTTTTGGTTCGCCAGGAGAGCGAGATTTGTTTCGCCACCTGCTAAGTGTTAGTGGTATTGGTGCTGCTTTAGCGATCGCCTTGCTGGACACTCTGGAACTCCCAGAGTTGGTCCAAACAATTATCACTGGCAATGTGCAGTTGTTGATTCAAACCCCCGGTGTCGGTAAAAAAACCGCTGAACGCATCTGCTTGGAATTGAAAACCAAGTTGATAGAATGGCGCAAAACCGCAGGATTTTTCGTCGCTACAGGCGGACCAGCACCAGGAATTCTCGAAGAAGTGCAAATGACTCTCCTGGCTTTGGGATATACTCCCACTGAGGTTAGTCACGCCTTACACGTAGTCAGCGAAGATATTGGACTGTCCAAAGACGCCTATGTGGAAGATTGGATTAAACACGCGATCGCGCATCTGAGTAGTAGTGAATGTAGTCATTAGTCATTAGTCATTGGTCAATAGTCAAGAGTAATTAATTATTTAGTATTTAGTTATTAGTTAGTAGTTAGTGGTTAGTGGTTGTTGGTTGCTGGTTATTTCCAATGCCCAATGCCCGATGTCCACTCCTTCCATCTCCCCATGACCAACCCTTACGCTTGGATAGAACAATCTCTGGCAACAATTCACCGTGCGGACTGGTATCGTTCAGTACAAACAATTAACGGTCGTTCCGGGGCGACAGTGCTTTTGGAAGGGCGGGAGGTAATTAATTTTGCCAGTAATGATTATTTAGGGCTGGCTGGGGATGAGCGCTTGATTGCTGCAGCTACTGCTGCTGTTCGAGAATTTGGCAGTGGTTGTACTGGTTCGAGATTACTCAGCGGACATCGAAAATTACACCAGGAACTAGAAAAAGCGATCGCATCCCTCAAGCAAACAGAAGATGCAGTTGTATTCAGTTCGGGGTATTTGGCGAATTTGGGAACAATAACTGCTTTAGTGGGCAAACGAGATTTAATATTAGCTGACCAGTACAATCATTCCAGTCTGAAAAATGGGGCAATCCTCAGTGGTGCAACCACTATTGAATACCCGCATTGTGATGTCCAAGCTTTAAGGAGCGAGTTGCAACGATTACGACAAGATCACCGACGCTGTTTGATCGTTACCGATAGCGTCTTCAGCATGGATGGAGATCTATGTCCTTTACCTGCACTATTGGATCTTGCCCAAGAATATAGCTGTATGTTATTGATAGATGAAGCTCATGCCACTGGAGTACTGGGAAAAACTGGTGCGGGGTGCGTCGAACATTTTGGATGCACGGGCAGACAGTTAGTTCAAATTGGTACATTCAGTAAAGCTTTAGGAAGCTTGGGTGGGTATGTCGCTGGAAGTGCAGCCTTGATTGACTTCTTGCGAAATCGAGCACCAACTTGGATTTATACTACCGCGCTTTCACCTGCAGATACAGCGGCAGCATTAGCAGCAATAAATATTGTTCAGCAAGAACCGCAACAACGTACTAGATTGTGGAAAAATGTAAATTACCTAAAAACTTTGCTCCAACAGCAGTTACCTTATCTGCAATTACTACCTTCAGAATCACCTATAGTTTGTTTTCAATTGCCCAGTGCAGCAGACGCACTTAAAGCCGCAAGCAAACTAAAATCTGCTGGCATTTTTGCCCCTGCAATTCGTCCACCCACTGTTCCTACCAGTAGAATACGAATTTCTATGATGGCAACTCATCAAGCAACGCATATAGAAAAATTAATAGAAGCTCTCAAAGGTATTGACTGTGATGAGTTGATGAAATCTGATGATTAATTGTTGTTGCTCAAGCAAGATCTTTGTTAAATACATTTCCAACCCTTTTAGCCTACATTCTGCAGGTCTATCAAGTGAGAAGATAATATTTTCAGCAAGGCGCACTCCTGAGTAAGATTGACAATGTGCTTCCAGCCGGCGATCGCGATCGGATGAATTGACATCAAACATGGAAACACCCAGCCCATTCAGCAGCTTCCCGACTTTTTCAAGCGAGAGTAGCCCTTCCCGCAGGGTGAAGATATTTTCGCGTTTTCCTCACTCTCAGAAACGGCTAGGATGGATATAAGTGCAACTTAAGCGCTTGGCTGGAAAAGCTGAGGAAAGTCACCCATGAGGGAACCTAGGAAAGATTTTGAACCGATATTCGCCAAAGAAACCCCACTTGACCAGATCGGGTTTACCTGGTTAATAGTAGCGGCGATCGTGACCATCGGATTATGGCAACTACCCGCAGGTAATTACATTTTGTACCCTTTTAGCATTCTGGCTACTTGGTTTCATGAAATGGGTCACGGGTTGATGGCGTTGCTGTTAGGAGGAAATTTTCAGCAGTTGCAGATTTTTCCCGATGGTTCCGGTGTAGCAACTTATAGCTACAGCGGTGGATTCCTATTGCTGTCTCTTATACACATCT
>JANZYY010000336.1 GCA_026419705.1 Fischerella sp. | reverse complement strand
GTTGCAGCGGCCGGACCTATGGGACCACCTGTAGCCGGTGCGGCTTTGATTTTAGCTTCACGCAACTTTCATACTACCACCTGGATTTTGAAAATCTTAGGTGCTTTTTTGATGCTTTCAGCAGTAATTTGGGTGCGATCGCCGTTTGGGTTAGTAGCAATTCCCCTGTTGGGCTTTGTGATTTTGGGTGTGAGTCTCAAAGCACCTCGTTGGGTACAAGAGTTTAGCATTCAATT
>JANZYY010000335.1 GCA_026419705.1 Fischerella sp. | reverse complement strand
AGATGTGTATAAGAGACAGACTTGGAGATATGAGTGGCAAACGATTAATGCTTGATACAGCTTTGCGCACAAGAGTAACAATTGGAAACACACACCTGTAGCATGAGCAATCTTGAAATCAAAATTATGCTTGCTGAGCATGGAGAGTGATAGATAATGCATTTTGGAATAGTAGTAGTTAGCGTTAGCTAACGGTACATTGAAATAATGGTAGATACTAACCACTACGAAACTCTCAAAGTAAGTCCGAATGCTAGCCAAGCAGAAATTAAGCAAGCATATCGCCGCTTGGCAAAGCAATATCATCCTGACAGCAATCAAGAAACGGCTGATGCTGAGCAGATTATCCGTATTAATGCGGCATATGAAGTCTTAGGTGATGCTGAAAAACGTCAAAGTTACGATCGACGACTCCAAAACCAGCGCATCCAAAAATCCAACAGCAATAGACAGCAACGTAGCACCGCTACTGGGCAGCAATACCAAGCGAAGCGACAAACAGGAAGAGATATAGACGAACAAATTGAAGAATGGCTGCGTTTAGTTTATCAACCAGTAAATCGCTTGGTGTATGCTATTCTCAATTCGTTGAAAACACAAATTGAGAAATTAGCGGCTGATCCTTTTGATGATGTGCTGTTAGAGGAATTTCAGGATTACTTAGACACTTGTCGAGATAACCTCAAACAGGCGCAAATTACTTTTCATTCCCTGCCCAATCCCCCTAGCTTGGCAAGAGTAGCTGCTCACCTTTACTACTGCTTGAATCAAATTGGTGATGGACTAGACGAGTTAGAATATTTCCCCCTGAACTACGACGAAAGTTATTTGCACGCAGGTCAAGAAATGTTCCGTAATGCCAAAGGATTGTATCAAGAAGCGCAAGATTCGGTAATAGTGTACAAGTAAGTCAATAGTTAGTAGTTAGTAGTTAGTAGTTAGTGGTTGTTGGTTGCTGGTTATTTGCAATGCCCAATGCCCGATGCCCACTCCCCCATCTCCCCTAGAACCCCACCTCAATTAATACTAGAAACGTTAGAATATTAAGAAATATTAAACACGCTACCAGTCTACTCATGCAATGCATTGTGAATCGCCGCGCTCAGTTTTCAGCAACTCATCGATATTGGTTGCCAGAACTGAGTGAAGCTGAGAATCTTGAGAAATTTGGTGCTTGTTCCCACTTTCCTGGACATGGACATAACTATGTCTTACTTGTCTCCCTGATGGGGGAATTAGATAAATATGGCATGGTGCTGAACTTGTCTGATGTGAAACACGTAATTAAACGAGAAGTAACCAGCCAGCTAGACTTTTCCTATCTCAATGATGTGTGGGCAGAATTTCAACAAACTCTACCCACAACAGAAAATATTGCACGGGTGATCTGGCAGCGCCTAGCGCCCCATTTGCCTCTTGTCCGCGTGCAGCTATTTGAACATCCTGAACTATGGGCAGATTATATGGGAAACGGAATGGAAGCTTATCTCACCGTCAGCACTCACTTTAGCGCCGCTCACAGGCTAGCGCATCCTGACCTTAGCGAACAAGAGAACTTTGAGATTTATGGTAAGTGCGCTCGTCCCAACGGTCACGGACACAATTATCATCTAGAAGTGACAGTCAAAGGGGAAATCAACTTACGCACCGGCATGATTGTAGATTTAGGTGCTTTAAATCAGGTGATAGAAGATTATGTAGTTGAGCCATTCGACCATACTTTTTTGAACAAAGATATTCCTTACTTTTGGCAGGTCGTTCCGACTGCTGAAAATATTGCACTCCACATTAGCAACTTATTGCGATCGCCTATTCAGGAATTGGGAGCCAAGCTGTACAAAGTCAAATTGATTGAAAGTCCAAATAACTCTTGTGAAATCTACTGCACTGAGCCAAGTTCCAACTCTGTCAGTGTTGCAGAAAATCAACCGACTTTAGCGCGTCTATAACTCAATACGCTTGGTGGTAGGATAATTTACCTGCCGATAAAATTTGTAGAAACGTTGCATTGCAACGTTTTTACACGCAAACAAGTACTACAGACAACCCTTAACTAAACATAGAGACGCGAAATTTCGCGTCTCCACAAGAATTTCGGGTAACGCATAATTGAGATCCTCACGAGTTAACTTTATTCGTGCCGACCGACTAGCTAACTAAATTGTTGGGCGTAAAATCGAGCATAGCGGCGGGAAAGCGCTAGTAATTCTTCATGGGTACCCGATTCCACGATCTGCCCTTTTTCCAGTACTAAAATCCGATCGCACCTTCTGACGGTACTGAGACGGTGAGCAATAATAAACACCGTCCGCCCTGCCATTAACCTTTCCAGAGCTTCCTGTACCAAGGCTTCCGACTCCGAATCAAGGGCTGATGTCGCTTCATCTAGTATTAATATTCTCGGGTTAAGGAGAACAGCGCGGGCGATCGCTATTCTTTGCCGCTGTCCGCCAGATAAATTTACTCCTCGTTCGCCTACCCAAGTATCATAACTATCGGGTAGTTGGCTAATAAACTGATGGGCATTAGCAATGATTGCGGCTTTCTTGACATCTGCCATGTCAAACTGATGTTGTCCAAAGGCGATATTTTGAGCGATCGTCCCGGAAAACATGATGGTTTCTTGGGGAACAATCCCAATTTGTCGGCGCAGACTGTGAAGAGTGACATTGCGAACATCAACACCATCAATTAAGATTTTGCCTTTTTGAGGATCGTAGAAACGGGGTAGGAGATTCACAAACGTAGTTTTACCTGCACCCGAAGCACCTACTAGCGCGATCGCTTCTCCTGGCATTACCAACAAACTGATATCTTTTAAGACTGGTTCCTCAGGTTTATAAGCAAAAGATACATGGCGATATTCCACCTTACCAGTAACTGGAGGAAGGGCGATCGCATCGGGTTTTTCTGTCACAGCAGGCTGAATAGCCAATAATTCAAAAATACGATCGACAGAGGCCTCAACTTGCTTAAACTCGTTGTAGTTGCTTGTAGTGTGACTAACAGGGTCAATTAACGAAGCTGCTGCTGCAAGGTAACTAAAAAACTCCCCTACTGTTAACTGTTTTTCGGCAATTAGCCAAGCACTGATGAACAGCAACAATAAAAAACTCACAGCTTGCAAAAAGCCTATAATTGGAATTTGAATTGCTTTGAGTCTTTCTGCGGAGTATTTTGCCCTCAAAGTACGTTCTGCTTCGCGGCTAAACCTGGCAATTTCGTAATCCTCTGCCGTAAAAGCTTGGACGATGCGGATACCACTGAAGACTTCTGTTAGTATTGCTGACAAATCCGATACCCGATTTTGACTTTTGCGGGAGAATTTCTGCAAGCGTTCGCCAAACCAAGCAATTAACACACCCATAAGTGGTGCAACAATGACTGTGGCAAGTGTCAGTCGCCAATTCAAGTAAATCATGTAGACGGGAATCGCTACCAGCTGCAAAGCACAGGGGATAAAGTCGTGAAAGAGTTTATGCACTACTTCCCCAATGCGATCGATATCTTCAGTGAGGCGGTAAGATAAATCACCTGCTTTTGCAGTTTCGAAATAGCTGAGGTTAAGCTTTTGTAGGTGGGAGTACACCTGCTTGCGGAGATGAAAAGCTACTCTTAGGGCAGCTTTTGCCATATAAAGATCTTGCACCGATTGAAAAAAGCCTCTGGCAAGAAAGACTGCTGCTAAAATGCCAATTTCTGTGGCGATCGCGTTTACGTTACCCGTACCAAAAGCAGTTGTTAATTGCTTAACGAGCGTAATTAGCGCTAATGTTGCCAATACATATCCCAAGATACCAATAAACCCTTTGGCGATATTGTGCCACTGGGGTTGGATATACGGTAGAAGTCGCCAGTAATTAGACTGAGTTTTCAAGCTACAACGTCCACAACAAGGTTTTTCTTTGTTAGACGGTATCAGCTTTTTGCAGTTTCTCTGTGATTGCGAATCAGAAACTTTAGAAGGTAGAAGGGAATCCATGCGCTGGCGAGTGATTTTCTCACTCTCGGCAAGCAATCATCGAAGTCAGATTCACCAGACTTTGATTTAATCAAGATTTGAGGCTTTATTTTCTAACAGTCACAAAACTTTATCGCCTGCAAGTGGAAAGTAAAACTCCAAAAGGCTTTAAGTGATTGGGTTGTCCGAAACTAGCAAAAAAGTAAGACTGCGGACGCCCTCCGGCGGATACCTTTTTTGGTAATCTAACAGCCAGCTGTATCATCTTTATTGCTACCATTTTTCTCTCGTTTCATACTTTCTTCTAGTGCCTGAATTTGTTCTCGACGGGCTTCTAATTCCAAAGTACGACGTGCCAAATCTTGGTTTTGCAAAGTTAAGTTTTGCCGCCACTGTTCGGCTCTTTCTGCTTCTTGGCGCAAAAAGTCTGGAGTAATGCCTGTAGTCAGATAAGTTTGGATCAGAGTCAGTATCCAGTTAGTAGCTTCTTCTAGTCTTTCAATATCACCTGTGGGAGAAAGTTCAACTAAAACAAGCAACTTCTCATTTAGAGTTTTGTTTTTTCCCAGAAGAATAAAAGCCTCTTCTGGGATTGTCACCCACATATTTTCAGTTTCCTGACGTGCCAATAACCGCAATTGCAGCTGGTCTAAAAATTCGTTTTTATGTACTTGGGCTAGATATAGCATGACTTTTAATAAAATTATGAATTATGAATTATGAATTATGAATGATGAAAATTTTTATAATTTCTAATTCATCATTCACATTCACAATTCTTTTTCACAGCTATGCTAACTGACGCAAGCGATTGCGGAGGATTTCAGCTTGCTTTTGGGCTTCTGCGAAAGTATCTCGCGCCTCTTGTACAACATTTGCTGGGGCTTGTTCGACAAATTTAGGATTGTTTAACCTCGCAGAGAGGGATTTTATCTCCGCTTCGATTTTGCTAAGACGTTTTTGCAGTTTAGCTGTATAAGCGTCTACATCTACAACGCCAGTGAGGGGAAGTAGAACTTGTACCGTACCTACGACACCTGCGATCGCTTTTTCTGGTTCTGGTGGCTGTGGTAATACTTTTGCTGGGGGCAAATCCTTATGAGTGGTTGGTTGGAAAAGCTGTTTCCAGAATTTCTGTCTAGCCTGAGCAGACAGTAAATTGCGAGTCACAAACCAAGTTGTATACCCAAAACCAACTATCTCCAAGAAAGTTCCGAGTAAGGGGATGTCATCAAGCGCATCTGCGATCGCCAAGCCAATTCGTAACAAGTAAATCGCGGCGATGATTGCAACTACTCTTTTCCAACCAATTCGGGGTTTTTCAGCACCGATATTTTGTTGATTTTGCCGTCCAGCAGCGATGGTTAAATTCTCTACCTTAGCCAAATCTTGAATGTAAGACTGGCCGGCTGTGAGAATTTGTCTTTCTTTCTCGCTGTCGGTTTGCAAATTCACACTTACTTTCATCCCAGGTTTAACATCCGCTTCTGCACGCAGATTGCGGATTGTGCGGATTGTGTCAATCAAAAGTTCAAACTGTTCTTCCAAAGCAGTGTCTATCAGGCTGGTCTGTGCTTCTGGATAAAGTTGCAAGGATAAACTTTGCTGGGAATCTGTAGGTTGTTGGGTGAGAGTGTGCCAAATTTCCTCAGTAATGTGAGGCATGAAAGGAGCGAGTAACTTCAAAATCCCTTCCAGCACGTATGCCAAAGTTTGTTGTGCTACCCGCCGGGATACCGGGTCTGCACCCTTTTGCAGGCGAGATTTGACTAGTTCGATATACCAATCGCAAAAATCACCCCAAATGAAATCGTACAGACCTTTAGCTGCTTCTCCCAATCCATAGTTGTCCCTGTCTCTTATACACAT
>JANZYY010000334.1 GCA_026419705.1 Fischerella sp. | reverse complement strand
GAAGTAAGTGAATTAGAAGGCAGTGAAGAGCCTGCGCCTACGGCAGGTGCTGCCCCTGAAATCGGAGCTAGTGAAGGTCCTACAGCAGGTGCCGCTGCAGGGGGTCCTAGTCCGGTAGGAAGTATTCCGCCTTCTCTATAAAAATAATATTTTGCTAAATATAAATTATGAAAATATTTGAACTTTTTGATAAAACCCCAGCGGGATATGGTACAGACGAAGATGATAAAACTTCGTTGAAGTTATCTGATTTAAGAAAAACGCGATTAACTTTGGGGCAATTGAATAAATTGAGAATAATGAATGATGTTAAGAAACTCGAACACGAACAAAAATTATTAAAAATAAAATCTCAGTATCGAGTTTCAAGCGGCGGAAGCGGCGAAGCACTATCTTTGTGAACTAAAAAAAATAGATAAAAAATCATAAAAAATCGTCTTAAAATGGCGATTTTTTAATATGCAGTGTAAATATCTATACTAAGCTACTAAATTAAGGAGTTCTTATGAACAAATTTGAGCAATTGATTGAATATATCATTAACGAGGAAGAAGATAAAGCCAAAGCTTTATTTCACGAAATCGTTATTGAGAAAAGTCGTAACATTTACGAAAGCATGATGGACGATGAAAATGAAGTGGGTGGTAATCAAGTCCAAAAATTGATGAAAGATGTTAGCGTAGACGAAGAAGGCATGCATGAGGACAATGAAGTCGAGTATGTTGGCGATGAAGACAGCATGAGTGATGCTGACGATGAGATAGATTTTGGAGGCGACGCTGCCGGAGATATGGAACTTGGTGGCGACGATGAAGAATTTGATACTGACGAAGTTGGTGTCGGCGACGAAGATGCAGCTGGCGAATTAGAAGACCGTGTAATGGATCTCGAAAGTGCTTTAGACGAGTTAAAAGCTGAATTTGATGCTTTAATGGGCAGCGTTGATAGTGATAATGATGGAGATCACGACATGGACGATCATGCTGCTGAAGTCGATGACGATGACGATGAGGAAAACAGCGACGACGAGCCTAAGGAAAGTTTGGTTCGCGAATATGTTGAAAAAGTTTCAGTCCCTGCTACGAAGCAGGAAGGTGGTCCTGTAGGTAGTTCAAACACCAATCCGGCTAGCGTAAACGCTAAAAGCGTAGTTGCTGGTAAAAATGATATGGGCGGTACAACTTCTAACATTGCCCGCGGTGGCGCAGAAAGTGCTCCCGATGGTACAGCACCAACTAAGAAGCCAAGCAATCAATATACAAAAGGACAAGGGCATTTGCCACATGCTGAAAAATATGAAAATGTTCCTGGTGCTAGAGCCGGACAAGCTTTTGGAAAAGCAAGCAAGCTAAGCAGCAGTCAAGGTGTACCAGTTGGAGCAAAAAATACCATGGGATCAAGCGTAAATAATAAAAGCGTTATTGAATCTCGTGGTCGTAGCAAGTAATAAGGACTTTCTGTGAAATACCTAAGAGAAAATCTTACATTTGATCATGCTCGTATGGAAGTCCTCTTTGAGGATGATAAAGAAGGTCGCGGCGGTAAGAATCTTTATATGAAAGGTATTTGTATTCAGGGCGGGGTAAAAAATGCTAATCAGCGTATTTATCCCGTTAATGAAATTAGCAAAGCAGTTAGTTCTGTTATGGAACAAATTAAGAGTGGCTACAGTGTATTAGGCGAAGTAGATCACCCCGACGATTTAAAAATTAATTTGGACCGTGTAAGTCACATGATCACCGAAATGTGGATGGACGGACCAAATGGTTTTGGAAAGTTAAAAATATTACCAACTCCTATGGGAAATTTGGTAAAGACAATGCTAGAAAGCGGAGTCAAATTAGGTGTATCCAGCAGGGGCAGCGGCGACGTTGGTCCTGATGGTCAAGTTAGTGGCTTTGAGATAGTCACTGTAGATGTAGTTGCACAACCTAGTGCCCCTAATGCATATCCAACAGCAATTTACGAAGGGCTGTTAAACATGAAACACGGACATCGTGTTTTAGATATTGCTAGGGATGCAGGTACAGATGCAAAAGTACAAAAATATTTGAAAGAAGCTGTTACGGCTTTAATCAAAGATCTCAAAATAAAATAGGAGATATCCAATGTTTGATGCTATCAAACCATTACTGGACAGCGGTATCATAAATGAGGATACTCACAAAGCTATTAATGAAGCTTGGGAAGCTAAGTTAAATGAAGCACGGGAGCAAATTCGTGCTGAACTTCGTGAGGAATTTAAGTCCCGCTATCAACATGATAAAAAAACAATGGTTGAAGCTCTAGACAAATTGGTAACTGAATCTCTAACAGCAGAACTCAATGAGTTTCAAGCTGACAAGCGTGCCATTGTCGAAGAACGTGTTCGCGCCCGTGCCAAAATGGTTGAAAGCGCACAAAAATTTAACGATTTTATGGTAAGCAAATTAGCAGAAGAAATTCAAGAGCTAAGAAAAGATCGTAAACAAACAAATGAAGCACTTAGCCGCTTAGAAAAGTTTGTAGTCAAAACCTTAGCAGAAGAAATTCAAGAGTTCGCGCAAGACAAGCAAGCACTAGTAGAAACAAAGGTTAAATTAGTGGCAGAAGCTAAAAAGCGTATGTCACAAATGCAAGAATCTTTTATCGCTAAGGCAAGCAAGTTAGTTAAAGAATCGGTTAGTAAAAATCTAGAAGCTGAACTAACACAACTTCGCGAAGACATACAAATTGCTCGTGAAAACATGTTTGGGCGTAGACTGTTTGAAGCATTTGCTAGCGAATTTGCAGTTACGCATTTAAATGAAAATCGCGAAATTAAAAAATTAGTTGCAAAATTAGAAGAACAAGCTCAAAAACTGCAAGAAGCACAAGAACAACTTGCAAAAACACAAAAGCTTGTAGAATCTAAAGAGCAAGAAGTAAGAATTATTAAGGAAACAGTTGAGCGCAAAGAAAAAATGACACAACTGTTAAAACCATTATCAGCAGAAAAAGCTGCTGTAATGAGCGCCTTACTAGAATCGGTGCAAACTGATAAACTACAGAGTGCATTCGAAAAGTATCTACCAGCAGTTCTAAACAACACAGTTAAAAAACCAGCAACTACTGCTGCTATTTTAACTGAAGGTCGTGTAGAAGTTACTGGAGATAAAACTGCTAAAACACCCGTTGAGAAAGACACTAATGTTGTCGAAATCAAACGTTTAGCAGGGCTAAAATAATTAGTTTAAGAAAAGGAAATTAAAAAATGACAACCGAACTACTAGAAAGCCGTTGGGGTGAAACTAAGGAAGCCCTGTTAGAAGGTTTGCAAGGTTCACGCCGCACAAGCATGAGCGTTGTATTGGAAAATACACGCAAAGCACTTATGGAAAATGCAACTGCTGGTTCAACAGCAAGTGGCAATATCGCAACATTAAACCGTGTAATTCTGCCGGTTATTCGTCGTGTAATGCCAACTGTTATTGCTAACGAAATCATTGGTGTTCAACCAATGACAGGTCCAGTAGCACAAATTCACACATTACGTGTTCGCTACTCAGACAGCATGACAGATAGCAGCCCATATGCAACAAGCACAACAGCAGGCGAAGAAGCTTTAAGCCCATTTAAGATTGCTGTTGCATACTCCGGTAGCGCTACAACTGGACGCGCCGACAGCACAGCCGCACTTGAGGGTGTACCTGGACGTCGCATAAGCGTTCAGATTTTAAAGCAAGTTGTAGAAGCTAAGACACGTAAGTTAAGCGCACGTTGGACATTCGAAGCTGCGCAAGATGCACAAGCAATGCACGGTATTGATGTTGAAGCAGAAATTATGGCTGCTTTAGCTCAAGAAATTACTGCTGAAATTGATCAAGAAATTCTTGGTTCACTCCGTGCACTTGCAAGCACAGAGGAAACATATGACCAAGCTGCTGTAAGCGGCACTGCTACATTCGTCGGCGACGAACATGCAGCTCTTGCTGTTTTAATCAACCGTGTTGCAAACAAGATTGCTACACGCACACGTCGTGGTGCTGGTAACTGGGCAGTTGTAAGTCCAGCTGCACTAACAGTACTACAAAGTGCCACAACATCGGCATTTGCACGTACAACAGAAGGTACATTTGAAGCTCCAACAAATACTAAATTTGTTGGTACATTAAACAGTGCAATGAAAGTCTATGTAGACAGCTATGCAAGCGATTCAACTCCTGTACTAGTTGGTTACAAGGGTTCAAGCGAAGCTGATGCTGCTGCGTTCTATTGCCCATATGTACCATTAATGAGCAGCGGCGTTGTTCTTGATCCGCAAACATTTGAACCAGTAGTTGGCTTTATGACACGCTACGGTTACGTTGAGCTTACAAATACAGCAAGCTCATTGGGTAACGCTGGTGACTACGTTGGCGAAATTGCCATGACAAATCTATCATTTCAGTGATTGATTTGGATTTAGGAAGTAAAAACGCCCTTCGGGGCGTTTTTTATTGGGCAAATCCGTAGATAAATATATACAATAATACCCAACAGGAACTATTTATGCGAGATACTATTATTCAAATAGTAGAACAACACCCAAAACATTATTCTGCAATGATTAAGCGAAATCCAAAACTTTTATCTTGGGTTAAAGAAAATACTTGTGTTAATTCTACTATTTTAGGTGAGGAAGTATATAGTGCCGTCAATAACGTTTCTAATCAATGCGAGTTTGGCAATAAAAAAAAGTTCTTGTCTTTTAAAGATGGATACGGCTACTGTGGACATTCATCTGTCTGTAAGTGTAATAAGGAACAGTCAGCTAAATTAGTATCCCAAGCTAAATTGAATTATTCAAAAGATAAACGATCTAGTATAGACTCAAAACGAGCTAGTACTATGCTTCAAAAGTACGGATCAAAGTATAATTTACAACGAGACTCAGTTAAACAGAAAATAAGTGAACTACCTACGGACTAAAGATCCGTAGGCTTCCTGTTTCATCGATACCTCATCAACTTCGGTCATATGCCCGTTATCAATGAGTGGTTTCGTATCTCCACAGGCGTCAATTCCCGCTGTTCCAGCGGTATTTGGTGTAGTTGTTTTTATTGCTAAAAGACCACACCATAAAATATTCAATGCGGCATTCACATCTCTGTCGTGCTCCCTACCGCATTGAGGACAAATCCAATCTCGTATTTTCAAACCCATATCAGACATTTTGTAGCCACAACTGCTACAGGTCTTGCTACTGGGTTTGTATTTGTCGATTTGAATGAATGTCTTGCCTCTATGTTCGCATTTGTATTTCAACATAGATAGAAACATACCCCATCCCTGATCACTGATTTGTCTATTCAATGATTTGGTTGATTTGCGTGTCATCAGTTCTTTGGTTTTCAGATCTTCAACGCAAACAATATCATTTGTATTCACTATCTCATTTGATAGTTTGTGTAGCCAATCTTTTCTTGCATTTGCTATTCCCAGATGCCAGCGGGCTAACTTCTTTCTGGCTTTGTTTCGGTTATTGCTTCCTAATTGTTTTCTACTTACTTGTCTTTGATATCTCTTTAGTCGTGCTGCTTTTTGTTGTAGAAATTTCGGTGAATTTATCTTCTTGCCATTTGAATCAACAACGAAATGTTTGATTCCTAAATCAATGCCAATGCTGGTTGCTGTGGATGGATCAATTGGTAGTGGAACCACATCTGGTATTTCTACCAACACAGACACAAACCATTTATCCACATCTCTTGTTATCTGTGCTTGTTTGATGGTTCCTTGTAGTTCTCTGTGCTGTATCCATTTGATTTTGCCTATTTTCGGTAGAGAGATATGTGTCTTGCTTGTTTTGATTTGAACTGGGCTGTTTTTGATTGTTATTTTGCCCAAACGCACGCCTTTTTTCTTGAACTTAGGAAAGCCCTTACCTGACTTGAGTCCTTTTAGTGC
>JANZYY010000333.1 GCA_026419705.1 Fischerella sp. | reverse complement strand
AGATGTGTATAAGAGACAGCCATCACCCCATCACCCCAGAGCGTCGGCTACGAAACAATTATTCATCGCCAAGAAATACCGGTACTTTCTAAACGTCTGAATGCTCAAGAATTGAATATACTCCAGCAGCTGTCGCAATCAGAGATAATGCAAGATGCAGCCAGAGAAGATGACTGGTTATCTGTTGAGCAAATTTTGCGTCAGTATGCTCAGTATCAATTTGGTCGCCCCATTCGCTCTGCTGCCTTGATAGATTCTTATTTTGCTGCTAAACCATGATGCAACCATCTGATTTGGATACAAAAATCTTGCCACTGTCAACAAGCCATGCCAAAAAACAGAATAGGACATCAGCGCCTAAATTACAAAATCACCTCAGTCCAGTTCCTAAGTCAACACCCGGTAAAATCTATCCTCAAGAAATGTCTAAACAGGACTTTTCTCGAGATGAACAAAACTGGACACAGGAATCACTAACCGATGTCAAAACAGAATCTGGCTTTACCGAAGTAAATGGTCTGACTTCGCCAATAGTAACTGCTGCTGTACCCGAAAAAATGGCTCAAGAACAGTCTGGTGCAGATGGCGGTGGGGCTGCATCAAGCAATATTCCAGAACGTGGGTTTTTGCCTGTATTAAAAAACCCCAATTTTTTGGCTCTTTGGGGTGGTCAAGTTTTTTGCCAATTGGCAGATAAAGTGTATTTGGTGCTGATGATTGCCTTGATTAATACTCATTTTCAAATTGGCGATCGCACGATTAGTGCTTGGGTATCAGCATTAATGATGGCTTTTACTATTCCCGCCATAGTGTTTGGTTCCTTGGCGGGCGTATTTGTAGACCGCTGGCCGAAAAAAATTGTACTAGTGGGAACGAATATTTGGCGTGGTATCCTAGTTTTGATTATTCCCCTACTATTATGGCTAACTCAAAATTGGCAACCGCTCGGAGTTTTACCGGTCGGTTTTGTCATTATTCTGGGAGTAACTTTTCTGGTTTCAACACTAACGCAGTTTTTTGCACCCGCAGAACAAGCGGCTATTCCCTTAGTAGTGAAAGATAAGCATTTACTTTCAGCTAACTCTCTTTACACGACAACAATGATGGCATCGGTAATTGTGGGATTCGCCATTGGTGAACCACTTTTAGCTGCGGCCGATCGCCTTTGGATATGGCTTGGTGGTAGTGAAGGACTGGGTAAAGAAATAGTCGTAGGTGGTAGTTATGCGATCGCCGGACTGATTTTATTGCTCTTGGTAACTAACGAAAAACCCCATGCAGCTGAAAAAGAATCTCCACATATTTTTGCCGATCTGCGGGATGGTTTGCAATATATGGGGAAAAATTATCGGCTTCGCAATGCCTTGATTCAGTTAATTATCTTATTTTCTGTGTTTGCTGCCTTAACAGTTCTCGCCGTTCGCATGGCAGAAATCATCCCTAGCTTGAGAACAGAGCAATTCGGCTTCCTATTAGCATCTGGCGGTGTTGGCATTGCTGTCGGGGCGATGATGTTAGGTCAGTTTGGTCAACGCTTTTCCTATAGCCAGTTGAGTCTACTCGGTAGTGTAGGTATGGTAGTATCCCTGATTGGCTTGTCAGTGTTTACGCAACAATTATGGATTGTGCTGCTATTGGTAATGCTTTTGGGAATCTTTGGGGCGTTAGTAGGAATACCAATGCAGACTGCAATTCAAACAGAAACACCACCAGAAATGCGTGGTAAAGTATTTGGTTTGCAAAACAATGTCATTAATATTGCTCTGAGCTTACCCTTAGGATTAGCAGGTGTGGCAGAAACTTTTTTGGGATTGCAGGCAGTATTTTTGGGATTGGCGGCGATCGTCTTTTTGGGTGGTCTATTAACCTGGTATGTCTCAATCCCTGATGATTTAGTATGATGGCTACGCTGCTTTAATAAATATTGGAGCTATACCCTACCAGCTCTAGATATGCGAATTGTTTTAATTCGGATATACACGAAACAGAAATATTTCGTGGTAAGCTGATGAATATGGTAAAATATCGCACACTTGCTGCCAAGAATCGTCCTGGCATGAGCTAGGTGCCATTGACAGCGTCTAGGCAGATTGTTAACAAAACTATTCTGAATTAACCAGCGACGATAAACAAATAAGTCAATTAACACATTAGTTTAACAAAAAAGTAAATTTTTTTTGTTTGAAGTGGATACTGGCTGTATTTTATGATAATCATTGACCCAGAAAGTCCATATTCCCGAAAAACAGCAAAAAAAGACAAAAAGCTGATAAATTAAACCCGCTTTCCTAAATAGTTAATAAAGAATGCGTATAGCTTGGATCGGAAAAAAATCACCCTTTTGTGGCAATGTAACCTACAGTCGAGAAATTACAAATGCTTTATTAGAGCGTGGACACCAAGTTAGCTTCCTGCATTTCGCTCAAGAAGAAACCCAACTCGATAACTGGCCAAATTGTCCGGAAGTTCCCCTACCCTTCATTTACAAGTCCCAGGTTTACACTATTCCCACCTTCAAAGCGACTAAGGTCTTAACCCAGTCGTTGCGACGTATCAAACCAAATATAGTTCATGCTTCTCTTACCCTATCTCCCTTGGACTTTGTTCTGCCAGAAATTTGTGAGGGGCTAAATTTGCCACTAATTGCCACTTTCCATACACCATTTGCAGGTAAAGGAGCAAAACTGGTATCGGGAACACAACTTTTAGCCTATCAACTCTACGCACCTTTTTTGGGTAATTACGATCGCGTGATTGTATTTTCCCAAATTCAACGCGAATTATTGGCACGTATGGGTGTACGGTCAGACAAGATTGCTGTCATTCCCAACGGTGTAGATGTTACTAAGTATTCTCCCGGTATTTCTCAAGTTAAAGCCGAATTTGATGCCGAGCGCTTGTTTGTCTACCAAGGACGGTTAGCTCCAGAAAAAAATGTCGAACCCCTGCTGCGCGCCTGGAAACAAGCAGATATGGGTTCAGAAAGCAAGTTGCTGATAGTTGGCGATGGCCCTCTTAAGCCTTCTTTGGAGCCATTTTACGGTCCTGAACACGGCATTCATTGGTTGGGATTTGTGGCTGATGAAAACCGCCGCATCGAAATTTTACGTGGTGCAGATGTATTTATATTACCTTCTTTGGTGGAAGGCTTATCTTTATCTTTATTAGAAGCAATGGCTTGTGGAATAGCTTGTTTAGCCACTGATGTGGGTGCTGATGGAGAAGTATTAGAAAAAGGAGCAGGTGTAATTTTGAACCCGAAGACAGTGCGACCTCAACTTAGAACCCTCTTACCATTGTTCCGAGATCATCCTGAGTTAACAACTCTGCTAGGGCAGAAAGCTAGAAAGCGAGTGTTAGAACGCTACACCCTTAGCAGTAATATTACTCAATTGGAAATGCTATATGAAGAAGTGATCCGACAGCAGCGCGTACATCTCAGTTGGGGAGCGTAGAAGAATGGGATAAGAATTAGCACTTCTGCGATTTCTCAGTAAGCTAGAGTGCGATCGCTCTATACGCTCTATATTTAGAAACTGATCTTTCATGCAACTTGATGAAGCCAAACTCAAATGGTTTCGCCGCCAGTTGCTAGCTTGGGCAAAGCTGCACCGCAGGCAGTTTCCTTGGCGTAGCACAAAAGATCCCTATGCCATCTTGGTGGCTGAGTTTCTGCTGCAAAAGACCAATGCGCCTTTAGTTGTTCCTCTGTACCAAGTGTTTATAGAGAAATTTCCCACCGTCAGCGCCTTAGCTACAGCACCAGTTGAACAGGTGGCTAAATTATTACAACCGTTAGGTCTTTCCTTTCGAGCCGAAAGGCTGCATCAGTCGGCACAGGTGATTATGGAACAATACGGTGGGAAAATCCCTCAAAAAGAAGCGGAACTGCTCAAATTACCGGGTGTGGGTGCATACATTGCTCGGTCTATCTGTGCTAATGCTTTTGGACAGCGCAAAGCTGTAATCGATACCAATGTTGCTCGGATTTTGGAGCGGTTTTTTGGATTGGAGGGTGGTCGGGTAAAGTCTCGTTCTCACTTGCTTTGGGAAGCGTCGGAGCAAGTGGCTCCCAAAACACAAGTGGGAGCTTGGAATTTGACGCTTTTTGACTTTGGGGCGACAGTTTGTACCGCTAGAAACCCGCGCTGTTTTGAGTGTCCATTGCGACATAAATGTAATTACTTAGCTAACGCAGAGGAACGCAAAGTAACCGCACAGGAGCGCAGAGTTTTTTAATTTAAATTTGTTACGAATTTGTGCAATATTGTACTAAAAATAGCGGCTACGTCCTCTTTGTCGCAAGTAGTCATAGATTTTCCATGCTGCTAGTGCGAACATCAGATTGAGTAGGAAGCGGCTAAGTATAAACCATAAGGTATGAGGATAAAAAAGTTGTGAGGGGCTGAAAATACTTAGACTTCTTACCAGAAGAAATAGCCCAAAAATTGCATTTCCACCTAACATGAGAGCAAATATCACTAAACCTCGCTGCCAAAAACGGTGCTGGGGTGTAGGGCCACTAATCAGGTTAATTACTGGTTTTCTCTGTATTTTCCGCAGTAATTGTTCTAGTCGCCAGAACATCCACAACAAAAATGGAAATAAACCATAACTGAGTAAAGGTAATGGTTCTGGATAACGCCAAGCGCTAGATAAAACATTGACAAGAGCATGGCAAATGACGGAATTGAGCCAAGCTTTGGGAATATTTGGGGTGGGTTGACCTAGGTTAATGTTTAATCCCACAGACAATCCTAGGGCATACCCCCAAGGTACAGAGAACATGGCGTGGACTGGTGTGCCAATCGCCCGCTCAAAAATTGATGCTGTGTCGTTGAAAAGATAAATCCAGTTTTCTTGGGCAGTAAACCCAAGGGCAACAACTATGGTAAACAGGTAAATGGTGCTGGGGCGTAATCGATACCGACGTTGAAAATACCAACAGGGGATAATAACTGCTACTAATTTACAACCTTCTTCGATCGGACCTACCTCTAGTAGTTGGCGTAGGGCGATACCTGTGAGTGTGTGTCTGATGGCTCGCCAGCTAGCCCAAGAGTTAATTTGCGTTTCGACAACGAATTCTAGGCTGAGGGCGACTAAACCAGATATTGCCCCAATCGCAAAAAATAACAGCAGCCGCAGCAGCGATGGGGCTGTAAAAACGCGCCCGTAGTAGTAAACCAGAAGTAGTAGGGGAGGTATCGCCGCCCACAGCAGCAAAGAGAAATCAGTCACTCACCTGAGCAATAACTGTACGGTGACGAGGACTATTGCTAGTGATACTGGGTGTTTGAAAACCCGCTTTTACTAACGCTTGCTCAATATCCAAACTGAAGTATTCATCTAAGTAGGGTTCGGTGCTTTTGAGCAGTGTCAAAACGTAAGGAGGCATTTTCTTGTAGGCTTCGGCTTTGGGGTTCATATCCATAATTGCCAAATACCCGCCCGGACGCAGCAAACGCCTTGCTTCTGCAAAAATCTGCTGGGTGGGAGACTGAGGCAATTCGTGACACACCAAGAAAATTGAGACTAAATCAAAGGAAGCATCTGGTAATCCAGTTGACTCAGCAGCAGCGTGAATCCAATTGATGTTGTAGTGATGCTTTTGGGAGCGATATTGGGCAACAGCTAAGAAGTAAGGAGATAAATCTACGCCTGTGATTTTGGCTTGGGGATAAAGTTCTTGCAGGGCAAAAGTGCTCATGCCCACACTGCACCCCAAGTCAAGGATATCTTGGGGTTGGTGGGAAATTTGCTGTTTAAGGATGTCATGGTAACTTTGACGCAACATCGCATCGCCTTGCGCTCCCGCACCAGGCCAAATATTAGCGTGGACAGCATGAGCAGCAACTTCTACTTCTAGGGCTGCATCCCAGCTGAG
>JANZYY010000332.1 GCA_026419705.1 Fischerella sp. | reverse complement strand
AACTACTAACTACTAACTATTTATGTTTATCGAGACGTGTGTAAATTTGACCATCATTCCAAGGTGATTGAATGAAAGTACCCAAGGCTTTGACAAAGCCCAAAGTGTAAAAAATGGTGCGCGTCAAAATTTTGATTGGGGAACTACTTTTGTGACAAGGGGGGCGTCCGAGGACATGACAGTCAAATAAACGGAGATAGAGGCGTAAAGCTTGACTGGTGGTGAGATTTTTCAACCCCATTAGAAAATGATTGTGGTAGAAGGTAAGTTGATACTGGAGCGATCGCATACTAATATCATGGCAACCGCCTGTCTCTTCTCCTAAATGCACTAAATAAGCTTCTGGGTCGTACCAAATCTTATATCCGGTCTGTCGCAAGCGCAAGCAAAAATCAGATTCTTCTCGGACTGCACTACCACAAAATCTCTCATCAAAGCGCAGTCCATGTTTAGTAAAAATCTCGCGGCGAAACGACATATTGCAACCCCTTGCTGTTAGTACTTCTTGGGGTTTGACTGTATGCACTAAATCAATGTAATACCAAGCAATACCTGGGTCCATCGCTTGGGGAGGTAGATATTCGATACTGCGATAAGGTGTATCTCCCTGAGTTCTCCCCTGAGCGGTGTCAGCTATTTTCATCCTGTCAAAAACTCGACCAGCAACAGCCCCGATCTCTGGTTTTTCCAAATAGTTTTTGGCATGAGCTGCTAGAAATTTAGGCTCTAGCTTAACATCATCATCAATAAATAAAACTATGTCACCTTTGGCACGCCGTACCGCATAATTACGCGCCCCCGGCAAACTCGCCCAATTCAGACGAAACCATTGAATTTTGCCTATTGCAGCTTGTTCTGTTAAAAAAGCTTCTATTTCTGGCTGATGTTTAGGTGTCTGATCTACTACTAAAACTTCAAAATTTGGGTAGTCCTGCTTCAGTATATCCACTAGGGTATCTTGGAGTGGTTCTTCACGACCATAGGTCGGAATAATTACAGAAATGAAAGGATTCTCATTCATTTTTTATTTAGACTATTCCAGGAAAAAATTAATTTTTTATGCGTGATTTTTTGGTATTAGTTTTTTCCTCAATATTCTCATTACTATTCTTTTGTTGTTGATCGAGTATTGGCAATTTGAAAATAATTCCCGCACAAAACCAGTAATAAACAGCTACCGGATCTACATCCAGAGGGTAGTAGTAAGTGTTGTAGCTAATAAAAAGTATAAACACCCACATAGCAGCGCCGTAACTGCGGAAATTACGGTTTTTTACTAAACGATAAGTCCGAAAGGCAGTAGTTGTTAGGGTAGTGACTAAAGCTACGAATCCCAGTAATCCAAATATTCCTACTTCGTAAAGAACTTTGGGATAATAGGTTTCCACTAGTTTGGCTTGACCTAGAGAACGGGCGGAGTTTGTAGCGCGACCTAAACCACTTCCGAAAGGTCCATCCACATTTTTCCAATTCTCCTCAAATTGCTGGACAATAAATTCGTATGGAGGTGAAGCATTCCAGCGACCAATAAAGCTATCGATTCTCTCTTGTACTACAGTGGGATTAGTGGCGATCGCAATTCCCAGAATCAGGGCAAGTCCTGCAAATATTGGGATAAAGCGTTTGAGGTTAGCTATTTGACCAGTTAGTACCAATAACATTACAAAGCAGACTGGCACCAAGGCTAAGGCTATTCTCTGTCCTGAGATAACAGCATTGACAAATACCAATGCTGTCGAAACTAAACCGACAATCCGCCAAATTATCGAAGGATCGCTGAAGCCAGTAGCAAAAGTAAAAAAGGTGCTGGAAATGATAAACCATGCCCATTGCCAAGGAGCAACAAACGTTCCTGGTAGACGAATCATTCCCTGGCTAGGACTATAAACTAGCGATCCACCAAAAAAACACCGCGCTTCCAGTGAGGCTTTAAATAAGGCTGCTCCTACGGCATTTCTGGTACCTTCGCATACCCCAGTAAGCAGCAGCAAATATTGAATAACTCCCAGCACACAGGCAAGAAATATCAAGACAATCTGTAAACGCGAAATCAATAGAAAATCCCGCTTACTGCGAATCAGATAGTAAGTACAAGTTATTAGAGGTAAATAGCCTAAAAATACCTTTAAACCCAGAATTCCCATTGCAATAGGGAATTCCTTAGGTGCTTCTTTAAACAGGTCAGGCGGAGGTGGGTTGAACTGCTGCGAACCATTTACAAACAACAGTGTCAGGATACATGAAGCTAATAAAATATACAGCGGTGTTTTGATTTGTTTAGGAATAATTAGAGGTAACCCCTGTTTGCGACAATTTTGCCAAATTGAAATTAGCGCCGGAACATAGAAAGAGTCTTTTGCTAGTTGCAGTATGGGACTATTACCGATGTAGTAAGTAATAGTACCCCCGAATGGCACGTAGATCATAAAGGCAATAATGGCTGGGCGGGGATATTTGTAAGCAAGGGACATGACTATGATTCCCAACACCGCCGGAACTGCTACCTTTATTCCACCTACTAAAAAAAGGAGAAAACCAATGAATAGACCACCACCAATAGCAGCACTGAGTAAGTTAATAAGTTCCTTGCGTGCTTGGGCAGCTTTACGCTTTTTGGCTAAACGTTCTTTAAGGGTAAGTGTGGGAGTTTCCTGATTTTGTTGCTTTTTTGTTTTTTTATTTTGCTGAGATTTTGATTTCGATTTCGGCATAGTGGTGGTACAAATACGCCCTTGGGAAGAGGGAATAGGGGACAGGGGATGGGAGACTAGGTTATTCCCAATCCCCAATTCCCCATTCCTTTTCATCCGTCCTGGTATACGTAGTTGTGATAACTACTTGTTATTAACATAAATATAGCGGTCATTACTGATAAAAATGCCATAAATAGCAGAGGTCGCAGGTTAGACAAATAGCCAAGTTAGGCTTATTTGCTGCCTGCGACCAAAAATTTGGTCTTTCATGAAGGCAGAAGCAAGAAGGCAGCTATGCTGAAGGGAACCCACGCTTAAAAACGTGGGATTGAAGTAAGGACACCTTGTGTCTCATGCACTTTCCGCTCGACACAAATCTTTTTATATTAGTGGGCAGCCCACCCACAAACTAAAGTTTTAATTGATACTCCTAACCTTCTGCCAGATGCCCTCTGCCTTTTTTTGTAAAAGTGATTAAAAAGCTATCAAGGGAAATTAATTTACACTGCTAAATGTTTCTGAACTTGCAGTACTAACTCATTGCTCCAGTAGTTGGCTAGTTCAGCTGCTTCTGCTTCTACCATGACTCGGATCACAGGTTCTGTACCAGAGGCGCGGACTAAAACTCTGCCAGCATCACCCATTGCAGCTTCAGCGCAGGCGATCGCTTCTTGCAGGGGTTGGCATTCTTTCCAGCCGACGCGCTTGGCACGGTCTTCTACACGTACGTTCCGCAATAGTTGCGGATAGGTATGAAAGCTTTCATTCACTAATTCTGTCAGAGGAACACCCGCCTGCTGCACTAAAGTTGCTAAATGCAAGGCTGTGAGTAAACCATCTCCAGTAATGCCATAGTGACGACACAAAATGTGACCGGATTGTTCTCCACCTAGCATTCCCCCGGTTCGGTGCATTTCCGCTTGCACGTACTGGTCGCCTACTGGTGTGCGAATTAGCTTACCACCGCTTTGTTTCCACGCCTTCTCAAAGCCTAGGTTTGCCATGACTGTGGACACGATCAAGTTATCCGGCAGTTCTTGCTTTTGCTGCAAGTACCGTCCCCACAAGTAGAGGATGTAATCACCGTTGACTTGCCGTCCGCTATTGTCTACTGCTAACACGCGATCTGCATCGCCGTCAAAAGCAAAGCCCAAGTCAGCATTGTGTTCGCTAACTGCTGCTTGCAGAATATCTAGGTGAGTCGAACCGCAGTTAACGTTAATGCGATCGCCATCCGGTTGATGATGCAAGCAGATAACTTCTGCTCCCATTGACTCAAACACCGATGGCGCTAAGCCAACTGCTGCTCCCCAGGCTAAATCCAAAACAATCTTCATACCCTGAAGATTGACAGCTTGCAAAGGCTGTTTCAATGCTTCTGCGTAATTGACCACCAATTCCGGGCGCGAGTAATGTCTGCCGCAATTGTTAATATCAACACCATGTAATGCCACACCCCGCAATCCCGCTTCAATTTCTGCTTGCAGGGTTTGGGATAACTTCAAACCGTCAGCACCAAAAATTTTAATACCGTTGTCTTCTGGCGGATTGTGGCTAGCAGAAATCATCACTCCGCCGATGGCATCGCTATTGCTGGTAAGATAGGCAACACAAGGAGTGGGGCATAACCCCAAATACCAAACCTCCAGTCCCGCTGCTGTTAACCCCGCACTCAAGGCCATTGCCAGCATATCGCTAGAGTTTCTAGAGTCCTGTCCGACAATTACCGCTCCTGGGTAGGAAGATCCAGACCGCAACACAATACCCGCCCAATAACCTATTTGCAATGCCAGAGGCGCACTTAGCAATTCTCCCACTCGTCCGCGAATACCATCTGTGCCAAACAAGGGAGTAGCAGGTAATGAGATACTGTGAAGCCCAAAACTACTGCCGATAGCTTTTTGCGATCCATCAGGTTCGGAAGCAGAACTGCCACCAAGGCCCGGAATCCGAGTTATAGATGAGGCCATAAGTTTAAACACTCCACACAGACACACAGGAGAATAACACTTTGAATTTTTTTCAACAATTCCCCTATGAATAGGTTTTATCACGAGATTTTGTTTATTTTTCTTTTAGGAAATTTATTTAAAAATCAGCTTTTTAAGTATAAATGCTTAAGTTTTTGCCAAATGATTGTAAAAATGACATTAAGTATTTATTTTGACGAGAATTCTACGTGTTCTTGAGAAGATGTAACTATCAGTTCGGGTGATAATTACAATCAATTTAGACTTGAGAAGCTTATGTTAGCTAAAAAACCTGTTAAAACGGTCACTTTTCCATAAAAAAAGCAATTCCATCAAAAATGGAAATAAAAATTAGTACTTCGTAATATAAGTTAAGATTGGGCAAATATAACTCTATTGCTTTAGTAGACTTGCTGTGTCAAATTTTATGTCAGTATCGTAACTTAAAAAATATTAATAGAAATTCTCATCAAATAGCTCTACTGTAACGTTTTAGTGGCTTTTTATGAACGGACTAGGGACTAGGGACTGGGGACTAGGTATTAGAGCATGGGGCATTGCTAAGAAAACCAATACCCAATTACCAATACCCAATCCCTAATCACCAATACCCATTCCCCAGTCAATCAAAAATTCTGGCAGCTAACCTTTTAAAGCAGAGAAATTTAGCATGAGCAGTAATTTAGCAACCAAATTGCGTGTAGGAACAAAAAAAGCTCACACGATGGCAGAAAATGTTGGTTTTGTCAAGTGTTTTTTAAAAGGAGTAGTTGAGAAAAACTCCTATCGCAAGCTAGTAGCCAACCTCTACTTCGTGTATTCAGCGATGGAAGAGGAGATGGAGAAACACAAAAATCACCCCATCGTTTCCAAGATTAATTTTCCGCAGCTATACAGACAGCGCAGTTTAGAAAAAGACCTCAGTTATTACTACGGTGGTAACTGGCGGGAACAAATCGAACTATCGCCGGCTGGAGAAGCTTATGTACAACGCATCCGGGAAGTCTCTGAAAAAGAACCGGAATTGTTAGTTGCTCATTCTTACACTCGCTACCTCGGTGACTTGTCTGGCGGGCAAATTCTCAAAGGTATTGCCAAAACAGCAATGAACTTGAATGGGGATGGGACCGCTTTCTATGAATTTGAAGACATTGATGATGAAAAAGCATTTAAAAACAAATATCGTCAGGCTTTAGACGAGCTGCCCATTGATGATGCTACAGGCGATCGCATTGTTGATGAAGCCAACGCCGCCTTTGGTATGAACATGAGGA
>JANZYY010000032.1 GCA_026419705.1 Fischerella sp. | reverse complement strand
GTCCATGTAAATGTTTGGTGAACTAACCACAATTGCAACCAAACAAAGCACGATTAAGCAAGTGCAGGAAGCAGTGGGAATGAACCAAGCTATGAAAGTGGAAAAGACGGTAACGATTAATAAATCTAGAGATGAACTTACCGCTTTTGGCATAACTTTGAGAATCTGCCCAAGTTTATCAAGCACCTCAAACATGTGGAGGTGTATGATGACAAAAGCTGGCACTGGATTTCGGGAAAACGAGTTTATTTCTTAGGCATCTGTGGAAGGAGCAGATGTCGATCGCTCCGGATTTGTCCACTTCACAAAAGCATCTGGCGATCGCGAAACTGAAGTCAAAGTCGTCATGGAATATAACCCACCAGGCGGGGGCCTGGGGGCTGTCGCAGTCAAACTCTTTGGTAAAGAACCAGAACAGCAAATGAAATTACGCCGTTTCAAATGCTAGTGGAAGCACGGGTTATTGTTTGACTATTCTCACCTGCATCTTTACGACGGCTTCATCCCCACGATGGAAAAGGGCGATATTCTCAGTCATGAATTTATGGGAGAAGTCGTTGAACTTGGTAGTGGAGTAAAGAATATCAAAATAGGCGATCGCGTTGTCGTTCCCTTCACAATTTCCTGTGGTAATTGCTTTTTCTGCAATCACGATTTGTGGTCGTTGTGCTTGCTGATGCAGGCTTGTTCAAAATCCCTGATGGATTAACATCGGACAATTTACCATCAAAATTGCTTTTCTTTTGGGTGCGGAACGTGTCTGACAAAATCTTAGAATCATTCACTGCTGTTGAGGCTACGAAGCCACCAGCCCAAATTCACGAACGAGATGAGTAGTAATGTACTCTAATGTACTCTTACTTGTTAATGTTGCAAAATCTACAGAGTTAGAAATTTTTCTCCTTTTGCGATCGTATCACCTTTGCAAGAGTTACATTTAATTCTGCACCAATTAGCATCACCAAAGAACTTAAATTCAGCCACAACAATAGCACAATTCCCGCACTCAAAGTACCATAAGTCAAATTGTAATTTGCGAAATTGGAGACATATACTTGAAAAACTCTAGAAACAACCGCCCACAGCATCGCTCCAATCAATGCTCCTGGCAAGATCGGAGTTCCGGATGACCATCGACTAGGACCGTGACGATAGATGATGCTGAAGGCATAAGCTATAATTACTAAACTAAAAAGCCAACGCAAAAAAGCCCAAGCAGATAAAAATACTGCTCCTGGAACTTCTGTAAGAATGTGTACCAACTCGACAATCAAGTCACTGATAAATACCAAGAAAGAAGCAATCAGTACTAAGCTAATAGTGCCAGTTGTCAATAACAAAGAAACGAGTTTAGCTTGCCAAAATGGTCGCCTCAAGTTTGGTGGAATTTGGTAAATTTCATCCATTGCGCTCATTGCAGCGCTAATTGCTCCAGAGGCAACCCATAAGGCTACGATCAAACTTATATACAATACTTTCCGGCTTTGAGGTAACTGTATCTGTCTGATAAATTCTTTAATTAAAAGCGGAACTTGTTCTGGGGCTAGATTAAGTATTTGCTGAGCCACAGCATCAACTTTATCTTGAGAGATTTCCAACATCCCTATTACAGTTAGAATTGCGATCAGGGTTGGAAATAAAGCTAATAAGTTGTTATACGCCATTTCTGCAGCCAGACCAAATAACCGGTGTTTGCGACTCTCGTTTATGACTTGTTTGAGAACCTGAAAGTTGAGATGGCGAAAGAAACGGATAAAGCGAGTAGATAACATAAGTCCGCAGTTATCAAACCTGAGTCTGACTAATTTTATGCTGGCTGCATGCTTTGTGAAAGTCAGTTTTGACCTCAGACTTGGAGGATAATACCAAAGCAAAAGAATTTTCCCGCGATCGCGTTTTCTCAAAATCTTGGCTTAACTAGCTTATCTGCCATTGCAACTAGTGCTGAATTGTGACACAGTAGTAAAGTGGCTAGAAATTGTTCCTTCTTAGTTCGAGTGTTTTTGTAATCCATAATTCACAACAGATAGACCAAAATAAACAGTAAAATCTGCAGCTTTTGTCGATCCTGGTTTGATTTATCCTTTTTTCTCTACTTTTTTTACAGGAGCAAATCGTTTGTCATCGGTATTTTTACCGATAATTTTGAGCGTAATTATTTGTTTACATACACAAACAAGTTTTGTGATTGTATGTGGCGATTGCCGGACTGGCGTTTCAACTATCAAAGAATCCAAAATCCTTGCATCTAAAATCCAAAATTGGTTGACTCTCTCAATTATGATGACAATCAGATAATCAAGGAAAATCAGCCATGACTAATGTCGCAGAACGTAGTTTTCCGATTGATTTAACAGCCTATCAGCCACTGGCACTAGACCCTAGCAACCCAAACCTCACCAACGAGCAACGTCAGACACTGCAAGCCAATATTCAATTGTGCCGAGATGCGATTGTTTTCTTCACCGCCACAGGCGCAGCCAAGGGTGTAGGAGGGCATACTGGTGGTCCTTACGACATAGTACCAGAGGTGGTGATCTTGGATGCTTTGTTCCGAGGCGCACCAGATAAATTTGTGCCGATTTTCTTTGATGAAGCAGGACACCGAGTTGCTATCCAGTATCTCATGGCTGCTCTGCACGGTGATTTACCCTTTGAGCAACTAACCCGTTATCGTGAAGCTCATTCTCAACTACCGGGGCACCCTGAGTTAGGATTAACACCAGGTGTGAAATTTAGCTCTGGACGTCTGGGGCACATGTGGCCTTACATTAACGGGGTAGCAATGGCGAATCCAGATAAGGTCGTCATCTGCCTTGGCTCCGATGGATCGCAACAAGAAGGCAATGATGCAGAAGCAGCGCGTTTGGCGGTTGCCAAAAATCTCAATGTGAAACTGATTATCGACGATAATGATGTCACGATCGCCGGACATCCTTCCGAATATCTACCAGGTTTTAGTGTTGCCAAAACACTGTCCGGGCACGGAGTGAGTGTCAATATCGGAGATCCCGAGGACTTGGATGATTTGTATCGCCGCATCTGTGAAGCTGTAACCACTGACGGACCTGTTGCCCTTGTCAATAAACGCAAGATGGCTGTGGGGATTGAAGGTATAGAGGGTTCAACCCAAGCTCACGATGTCATCCCTGTAGACAAAGCGATCGCTTATCTAGAAAAACACGGACGAACCGAAGCGATCGAGTACCTCAAGAATATCCAAAAGCCCAAGCTACCATATACTTTTCTCGGCGTCAGCGAAAAATGGGATTCCAACCGCAACGTGTTTGGTGACGCAGTAGTATCTGTTCTCAGTCGCATGAGTCCAGCCGAGCGCCAGGCAAAAGTGATGTGTATCGATAGTGACCTTGAAGGCTCTTGCGGACTGAAGAAAATTCACGATGCCTATCCAGAAATATTTGTCAGTTCTGGTGTTATGGAACGAGGTAACTTCTCCGCCGCTGCTGGATTTGGCATGGAAAAAGGCAAACAAGGTATATTCGGTACTTTTAGCGCCTTCCTAGAAATGTGCATTTCCGAAATTACGATGGCGCGGTTAAACTACTCCAATGTTCTGTGCCACTTCTCTCACTGCGGTGTGGACGATATAGCAGACAATACCTGCCACTTTGGTCTAAACAATATGTTCGCCGACAACGGGCTAGACGACGGCTATGAAACGCGGCTTTACTTCCCAGCTGATGCTGGTCAAATGAAAGCCTGTGTTGAAGCGGTGTTCTTTGACCAAGGGTTGCGATTTATCTTCTCCACCCGCTCTAAAGTACCGCAAATTTTGGACACGAACGGTAAAAACTTTTACGGCGAAGGTTATACCTTTGTTCCTGGTAAAGATGAAGTCGTGCGCGAAGGCTCAGCCGGCTACATCATCAGTTTCGGCGATGCATTATATCGCGCCCTTGATGCTGTGGAACGTCTCAAACAGCAGGGAATTGACGTTGGTCTAATCAACAAACCCACACTCAACGTCATTGATGAAGAAATGCTTGCCAAAGTTGGTAAGGCACCTTTTGTGTTAATTGTGGAAGCGCTAAATCGCCGCACAGGACTAGGTAGCCGCTTTGGTTCCTGGCTGCTTGAGCGCGGCTTCACACCAAAGTTTGCTCATCTCGGTATTCACAAAGAAGGTTGTGGTGGTTTGTGGGAACAGTTTCCCCACCAAGGACTCGACCCTGAAAGCATCATCAAAAAGGTGAAAGAATTCGTTGGCTAGCTTTTGAAATACCCCCCGAATTGAATTCGGGGGATGCTGGGGTCACGTAGTAATTGCTGTTTCATACGAATATTCCCTTTCGGTTATTCTAGAAAAGTTACTGATTTTCTCCGTGTCTTGGTGTCTTTATGGTGAAAAATAAATAAATAACCACCAAGACACTAAGACACCAAGTCAAATCACATAGAGATAGTTTAGGCGATCGCTGTCTTTTCCTCTTCTTTGTCTTTTGATTGAGAATTTAGCCGATCCAATATTTCCAGCATCTCTCGTTCAAATGCTACCTGAGCGCGATTCGTTTTGCCACCCACGTAGAGACGACCATTTGTTTGCAAAGCCCAAATTTGCGAGTGAGAGAAGTAACTCATCATCACACCCAGCATCAGCAAAGCAAACCCCGCATAGACAATGGGTACTCCTGGATCGGCTTTAATTTGCAAGCCAGTACTACCAATTAATTCCAGAACAGTCAACTTGACACCATTGACTTGGGTGGACATGCCATTACGCACAGTATCAACAAGTTCGCCTTTGCTATCGTAAATTAACATCATGCCCTGCAAATCCTTGGCTATCAAGGAGACTCCCTCACTTAAATCTGTTTTGGTCGGAATCCAGGTTCCCCAAATGCGTCCCTTACCATTGGTGTTCAATTGTGCCATTGGCAGTTGGAAAACAGGGCTATTGTTAACGCGCACTTTTACAGCAGCAATTCCCCAGTCTGTTTGATAAAAAGTTAAACCTTGATAACGCAGGGGTTGATTTACAAAAATAATTTTGTGGTCTATTTCCTGACCCTGGTTATTCAAAACAGACAAATCAGAATAAAATTGGTCAATACTACCGGTAGGAGTATAGTCAATCCAAAAACGATTGACGCGCACAGACCAATCCTTGTTAGTTGGTAGTGTTGCCCAAGGGCCAGCATCAATAATATTTTTCACCTGAAATGTATTGCCACTGGGAACCATTTCTTGGGCCATGAACCCAGTCATTGCTCCCCAAATTGACCCCAAGAGAATTACGACAATACCTATATGTACAATAATTGGGCCGATACGTCCAATTATTCCTTTACGGGCATAAAGAATATTGTCTTTTTCTTGAAAAACTTTATAGCGGCGATTCTGCAATATTTGGGTGAGGGTTTGTAGAGACGCAAAATTTGATGTCTGGTCATCTATTTCTGCACTCAAGGCTAGTTTTGTAAATTGTCTGGGTTGGTCGTAAAACTTCCAGCGACGGGCAGCTTTTAAAGCTGGTAGCTGACGGGTAAAAGTACAAGCAGTTAAGCTAGTACCAAAAAAGATAAGTAACGACAAAAACCACCAAGTACGATATACGCGATCTAAGCCCAGAGTTAAAATAACTTTCCAACTGAGGAAGCCAAATAGAGCTGGGTGTTCCGGGTAATTTGCTTGATAAAACGATAGTGATTGACCTTGTTCAATTACCGTACCGCTAATGCTGAAGAGGGCGATCAGAAGTAGTAGGGCGATCGCCAAGCGTAAATCTGTCAATACAGGCAAAAAATCTCGCTGCAAAACCTGCCCAACAACTGACCACCAATTTGATTTTTCTGAAGCTGAATTATTTGTGTTATCTAAAGTCATTTGAATTACTAAAATAAACTGTTAGTAGTTAGTAGTTAGTAGTTGGTGGTTAGTAGTTAGTGGTGGGTGATTATTCTCCTTTTACCTTTTACCTTTCTGCCTTTTCCCACTATCTAATAACCACTATCTACTAACTCTTAAAAAGGAATCCGAGAAATCAAAGAAAAAACACCAAATCCTACTAACAATACTCCACTAATTGGGTTAATCCAACCAGACCAGCGACGTAATTCTAATATTTTTTTAATAGAAGCAGTAAATGTACCTGCCAAGATTAAAGGTGCTACATAACCCGCTGTATAGGAAAGTAACAGTATCCCGCCTAAAATCAGGTCTTGCGTATTGGCAACCCAACCCAGTAAGCTAGCTAAAACTGGTGTGCTGCAAGGAGAAGCAACTAAACCAAAACTTAGACCGATCGCATAGGCTCGCACTCCTTGGGGTAACTCTTGAGAAATCCACTCAGTACCTCCAAAAGAAGGCATTTGCAAAGGCAAAGCCTCCAATAAATTCAGGCCCATCAAAATAGCAATAATACTAACAATAATTGGCAAACCAATTCCAATTTGCCCATAGACTTTTCCGACTAAAGCTGCTAACACCCCTAGGCTGGCTAGCGTAGTTGCCAATCCCAAAGCAAACCAAGTAGACTGGGCGGCTGCTTGCAGGCGGTTTTTCGCTTCATAGCCACCAATGTAACCGATGGTGATAGGCAACATAGACAGCATACATGGTGTGAGACTAGTGAGCAATCCAGCGAAAAATATGACACCGATGCTCAACAAACTCAGGTGTGTCAGTTGATTGGAAACAAGGGAATTAGCGAATTGTTCGACTTCGTATAATTGAGTTTGCAGAGTTTCAAACATGAGTTAGATAGAGGAGAAAATCCTTGAACTGCTCGAATTTTAGCTTAAATTGCGTTTTGGGGTGGAAGCGAAAGCTTTTAATTCCATTCGCAATTCTAATAGTTGAGAGAATGTTCAAAGTTCTTATTAACACATAAAAATAGAATAACTACTTAAATAAACGGCAGTTGCTACAACAGAAGAAACTTTCAAGGATACGCTACCTTCTCTGAAAAAGCAGGAGAAAAAAGAAAAACCTCAACTTCTCTTAATCTCTCTAATTCTCTAATTCTTTGTGTACTTTGTGTCCTACCCTGCGGTCAGCCCTACTCTACCTTGAAGCCGTCCACAAGGGGCGTCTACGTCCTGTCTCTTATACACATCT
>JANZYY010000331.1 GCA_026419705.1 Fischerella sp. | reverse complement strand
GGTGTGACCATCCTCAAAACAGCGCACGAATAATTCCTGTAAGCTGGGATGGAGGATTTCCCAGGGAGGTGCGATGGGGGTAGGAGTGTAAGGTACACGTCGTTTTTGACTATAAGTAAAATGACCGGCTGCTATGCGTGCTTCGTAGGGTGGTGGCTCACCTGCACCTTGAAAGATACCGGAAAATGGATGGGTACCTTCCATTAACAGTTGGAAGATCAATACCGCTAAGCCAAATAAGTCATGGGGAACAGCGCGATCGCAGTTAGCAAAAGTTTTATTCTGTAATTCTGGTGGGGTAAACTCTGGTTTGCCTACTGGACAACGGTAAACAAGATCGTTGTTGGGATCGCGGACTTGGAATGAGTCTGTATCTACAACTGTTACCAGTGCTGTGTCGCTGACGAGGATATTTGATTCATTCACATCGCCCACGCAGTAGCCACTTGCGTGCAAAGCAGCAAAGGCTGCAGCTAAGTTGCGAGCAGTGCGGAGCAGGTACTGGTAGTTAAATAAAGGACAGTGTTGTCGGCGAGTTCTGGGGTTGTAAAAGTCAATAATTGGACGCATTCCGCGAATGCGGGGCATTAAAAAGCCGATGATGCGATTGCTACCATCTGCTGACTGCAAAAGTTCTACAGGCCAGGCAATTGAGATATGTCCCAAACTAGCTGTTGGGTTCTCCGGTGGGTGATTCAGCATCACCTCAAGTTTGCGAGCTTGTTCCTCAGATGGCTTGTGATAAACCTTTGCTACCAAATTGGCATCGGTTGGCACTGTATAAATACATGCTTCACCGCCACGTCCTAAACTGACTGTGAGGTTAAGAGGGATAATTTTTTGGTTGGGAAGACAACGTAGTACCTGCATGATATATTTATTATTGGGGATGAGTATATTTGATTTTAAATAGCAATTTTCTTGCTAATCGGTTAGTGCAGCTACGATCAGCGTTAAATCGTCATCTGTTCTTTGAGTAATTCGCTCTGAGCGTAGAAACTTTACCAATTGCTCTTTTGCTACTATTTTGTCTTCGGCACTGGCGACGAAGTCAAACAGAGGAAAAAAGAAAGGTTTGTGAGGTGCACTCACAGCCATATTCATCGCTAGCAATTGTAACCCATCAGTAAGAACACCCACGTTTACTATTGGTTGACGCCACAGCCTCAACTGCACTTTCTCCATTGCACCTGGAGAAACCAAAAAAGTGGTTTCGTTCATGTATTCACCATTGTCAGGAGTAGTAAGTGCAATCAAATTGCCGATACTATCTTTTGCCACTGCCACACCATCCCCTATCTGCGCTACAGCTGCGATTTCTGGTGTAGCAATGACAACGATTAAGGTGCTGGCTAAATCCAGTGGTTGTTTGTTGCAGACAACTGCTTCTGCTTCTACAGCTTGTTTAGCAGCCAACACAGCTTCGGTTAAGAGCGATCGCACAACAGTGTCATTGATTAACATGCGTCGGCTAACTTCCTTTGTAGATATAGTTTCTACTGCTGTTTCTGTTGCTACCATCGCCCCTACCTTTCCCAAAATCGCCGACCCAGCGCCATCTGCTGCTGACACCACCAAAACATTGTCTGGCAATATTACAAAGTGGTGAGCATCTTGACACAGCTGCTTTTTCTTTAAGTGGCTTGTACCGCACACTGATGCGGCTACTACCCGCCATTGAGGGGTCCTTGTTGAAGTTTTCATAGAGTCATCTGCCAACAGCTGTGTAAGTCTAGAAGACGCTATCTTAGCTTAAACAGAACCCCAGCCAATCGGAGGTAGTGCCACCTGTTCGTCTACTTTAGAATGGGATACAGCTGACATACTGGCAGATAGCCAGACAAACAGCTCCACAAAATTTAATCCTGTTAGCTTCAGGGGAGTACGCACGGCAATTTGACTTAAGCGTGCCATATTAGCATTTTCCACACCTACCGTAAAAAAAGCAACACGTTTGTTCACTTCATCCGCTTGTAATCGCTTAGCGGCTTGCTCGACAAGATTTTCTGCCTCACCTTGGGGTTCTCCATCAGTAATCATAAACACCCAAGGACGATAGTAAGCAATACCATTATCCCGATACTGAGCTTTACGTTCTTGAATCATGTCCAGGGCCTTATGAATGCCAGAACCCATATTAGTCAGCCCCTGGGCTGTTAGTATTGGTGGGTTAAATTGATCGGCAGTCACGAAGTCTTGGACTACATTGACGTTGCTATCAAACGTAATAATTGCTACTTCTACTCTTCTCGCCGCTAGGGGATTTTTGACTAATTCATCCCTAAAACTCAACAGGCCCTCATTCAAAGCATTGATTGCCATGCCTTGCATGGAGCCAGATGTATCCAATAGTAACACGCAAGGACAGCGCGGTTCGGGATTCTCTGCAAATTCAACTACTTCATCAAGTCTTAATGTATCAGTCATAACTTTTGCGTTATGTTAAACCTCTGTGTACTATTTTCCTTTTTTCCAAAGTATATAGTTTACACCGCTGGTAAGACTACCTAAAGAATGTGGAGTCTTAGATAGTTTACTCACTATTAAACAACTAGCCACTGCCAATTTACGCAAAAACTTAAAAAAATCTTTCCTTGGATCTAATAGCGAAAAAGGGAGATTACTAGGAGTTGACATTACTTGTAGAAATACATTTAACAAATTTTATACATAATAGATATAGAATACAATAACTGCGTAAGTTCGCTGACGTAGCATTTTAAAGATTTCATGTAGGAAATTCATATTTTAGATAAAAGTAATTCAGCACGATTAGCATACTCAGCGTTTTTTGAAAGCTGTATGCAAATACAAAACCAATCGAAAACAAAAAATATATAAACCTGCCTCGATTTCTATACAAAATTTAACATAACTGCTTAAGTGTAATATTTATAGCTTGTAACTCATGTACGTCCAACAAAAACATATTTGAAAAAATTAGAATTTATAGAATATCATCTCTGCCACTATTGCATGTCGACAAAATTCCTCTGCTCCTCCGTAAATTCTCCAAGGCAATGAATAATTACGGCACATTTACAAAACTACGACCCTCGAGTTTGTTAAGGCAATTATCTAATAGTTCTGACAGTACTTGTTTACAAGCATTAAGCAACTCAGTTTCTTGGTCAATTTTTCTCGAGCAAGGCAAAATCACCTATGCTACTCATTCAATTGAACCTTTTGATAGACTAGAACGTCACTTACGTCGCCTCAGTCACCGAGTTTCGACTTTAACTAGTGAAATTCGCGTTCAATTGCGTCTTATATTTGAACCTGATTCATCTAACCAGTCAAGCAGTCTCTTCTCTGAAAATTACGACTCTTTATCACCAAAACCTATTATCTCTGAGCTGCCTCCAGAATATCAAGCAATTTGCTGGTTAGTAAGTCAAAAATGTCTCAACCCTACACAAGCAGTTGTACTACTACAAGAATTAGTCAAAGAAGTAATTGAATCATTTTTACTCATTAAACAAGGCACATATGAATTGAAACATCTTCCCGAGCGAAATCCGATTATATGCAGGCTTGACGCAGGGAAAATCATAGAATGCTGTCAAGAGCATTTGCAGGATTGGCAATCTTTAGCTCCACATATTTCTTCTCCTTATCAACGTCCGTACCTACGGGTTAAAACCATAAGTGGGCAAAAAAGTTTACCAGCAATCCAGCAAAACCTAGCTGAATGGATGAAGGGCTTTAGCTTACGCCATCTAGCAGTAATTATGAATCAAGATGAAATACAGATGGCGAAAAGTTTATACCCTTACATTAAAAATGGCTCGATTGTATTACACGAGCCAGATCCGCCCTTTGATAAATTACCTAGAACATTTGAGCAAGTCTCAGAAACTATCGATCGCACAGATGAACTAGCCAATCAAGAATTAGTAGATACGCAATCTACAGCCATTAGTAATACAGAGGCGAAAGCTACTCATCAGCGATCGCCACAGAGTATTTATCTGAGAAGGAAAAAGCTACAAGAATTAACAAAGCCAATTCACACAAATCCTATTCTGCAAAAAAGCAGCACCGCTCAAGCAATTAATCAAAAAAAATATAAAATCGTTTCTGTAGATGATAGCCCCACATTTCTCAAAGAAATTAGCCGTTTTTTAGAAGAAGAAAACTTTTCTGTCGTCACAATCAGCGATCCAGTGAAAGCAGTAATGGCGATAATTCGGCATAGACCAGACTTGATTTTACTGGATCTAAACATGGAAGGAATTGATGGGTATGAATTATGTCGGATTATCCGCAATAACTCCATGTTTAAACATACGCCGATTGTGATGGTAACAGGCAATAAAGGTTTTGTAGATAAAGTCAGAGCTAGACTTGTCGGTGCATCAGGGTATTTAACTAAACCTTTTACTCGCGCAGATTTACTGAAAATGGTGTTTATGCATTTAACTTAAATTGCGTCTACTTTAAAACCCATAGTTTTTCGCCATCGAATTTTGCTACCAAATCCCACGGTCTTCTCCGTTAAGAGTCCCCTTTTCCATTTTGAAGCGACATAGCGCGAGCATTCATTTACATTCCAGCCGATGCGATCGCCAAAAAGCTCATGAATTGAAACTATGACTAAACCTTGCAAGGGTGTGAATATACAAGCAAAGGCGATCTTTGCAGGGAATATTCAGTTATGACTCTGCTTCAGAGTAAAAACCAGCTTATTTTGTCTGGTCATAACTCTAGTGGTTTGGTTGGACGAAGACCATCTTAGCTCAGCAAATAAGCTAAGAGTAAATGTGAGTATAATTGCTAATAAAAGTTTTTCCACCATAGTAATCCCCCCAACCACGAAAGTAATTAAACCACCCCTACTTTTAGTTTTAGCGAGAATATCTATTTTTCTCAAGCTAGTTCTCAAGCTAGACGAAAATCGTAATTTTAGAACAACTGATTGACAACTGCTGTGTCAATGTCGCTAACAATCTTATTTTTTCTATGTGCTTAGAATGATTATTACTCATCGCCAAGCTTTGCACTTGGCGGGAGTACTCCTGTTGGAGGTTTAAATGGATAACGAGCTTTTTGGTTTTTAATCGGCGTTGGTGCGCTGTTGCTGTATCTGTTCTTCTCGGCTCTAACGGAGATGGGTACAAAGCTACTTTGGCAAAAATAGTATCTAGGTATAAATTACTCAAATAATAGTTTTTATTAACATGTGTTGATTGATAGTTTATTAAAGCAACCGAATCGCTATTCTCAGAAATTACCGTTCAATTAGAATAGTGAGGACAGTTTCTATCGAAATTAACACGGGAAAATTCTTAGCTAGCGATCGCATGTTTGCGATCGCTGCTTGTTTATCAACTGCTATCAAGCAATGCTTCTAATTCTGTGGATGCGATCTCAGCAAAACCCTGCTTTCTACCCTCAATAGACGAGAAAGTACCGGCTCTGTACAGCCGAGCATTGGTTGTCACAGCTTCATCAGCGATGTCTATCTCTATTCCCCTCATCTCCCTCTATTTCTCACTCTCCCCTACTATGGACTATAGTCAGTTTTTCAGGAGTTTTGGGAATGAGCGCAGCAACAGACGCCGTGAAATTGATGAAACAAGAAGTCGGTAAAGCCGCCGCCGCTCTTGTAAAATCAGGTTACATTGTCGGGTTGGGTACAGGCTCGACAACAGCGTATGCAATTCAATACATAGGAGAACGCCTTAAGTCTGGCGAACTTAAAGATATCGTTGGTGTTACTACCTCCTTTCAAGCAGATGTTTTAGCAAAGCAATATGGGATTCCGCTAACTACCTTAGATGCTATCGATCATATCGATATTGCCATTGATGTTTTAGCCGACATGTTCTTCAATTCCAGATTTGCTACAAAGGATATTGATGTTGAACGGAAGGTTATCCTTGAAGAAATTGGGATGTATCTGGATTCTCCCGAAGATTTGGTCCATGATATTCTTT
>JANZYY010000330.1 GCA_026419705.1 Fischerella sp. | reverse complement strand
ACAAAACCTATCAAAATTAGTGTGGTGGACTAGTAGCGAATTCTCCTTTCCTTACTTTGCGTCCTACCCTACGGGAACACTACAAAACCTATCAAAATTAGTGTGGTGGACTAGTAGCGAATTCTCCTTTCCTTACTTTGCGTCCTACCCTACGGGAACACTACAAAACCTATCAAAATTAGTGTGGTGGACTAGTAGCGAATTCTCCTTTCCTTACTTTGCGTCCTACCCTACGGGAAGCCGAAGAAGGCGTGTCTATGTGTGCTTTGTGGTTCGTTTATACCTAAAACTCAAGAAACTCAAGGAGGAAAATAAATCAAAATGGCGCGTCCCGATCGCAAAAGTTTGAGGGCAGCCTTGCCAGGAATAGCACGGATTTTGCGGCGATTTTCACCGCAGATCCGCAAACAGAAGTTCCTGCTAATAGTCTCCTTTGCCGCACTAATGGCAGAAATTTTCTTGCACTTACTAGAACCCTGGCCCCTGAAGTTCATTTTTGACTACATCCTTCTACCTGGTTTTAGAACCAAGCCTTTTGGCATACCCGTCATTGACGGACTCAGCCCATTTGCCTTGCTGACAGCCTTGACAGTAGGATTAGTAGCGATCGCCGCACTCCGCGCGACTGCTGCTTACTTCAGCGTTGTTGGCATGTCCCTAGCAGCAACCAATGTCCTCACCGAAATTCGCGCCGATCTCTACAGCCACCTCCAGCGCCTCTCCCTATCTTTCCACCACAAGGCTAAGAGTGGCGACCTGATCACCCGTGTTACTTCTGACATTGACCGCATGCGGGAAGTGACGGTAATGGCAGTTATGCCCCTACTTGCCCACTCTTTCACTTTAGTCGGCATGATTGCTGTCATGTTCTGGATGCATTGGGAACTCGCACTGATAGCAATTGCTGTGTTTCCCTTATTCATATTTTCCACGATGCGCCTGACCAAACGCATTCGGCACGTTGTGCGCCAGCAGCGCCAACGGGAGGGGGCAATGGCTGCAACTGCGGCAGAATCTATCGGTGCGATCAAGATTGTGCAGGCGCTTTCCCTGCAAGATATGCTGGAGGATTCCTTTTTCAACCACAACCGCCAAAGTTTAAAAGACAGTGCCAAAGCACAACGACTGGCAGCAGGTCTAGAACGAATGGTGGAACTGCTTGTGGGGATTTCTGTTGCCTTAGTTTTATGGCGAGGGGTGCAGCTGGTGTTGGTGCGATCTCTCACTCCCGGGGATTTGTTGATATTTGTCAACTATCTGCGGATTGCTTTTAAACCGATGCGGCAACTCGCCAAATATACTGGGCAAATCGCCAAAGCTACCGCTTCAGGGGAACGCATCTTAGACGTGCTGGACACCGTACCCGACATTCGCGATGTACGCGGGGCGAAGAATGCGCCACCATTGCAGGGATATGTACAGTTTGAAAATGTTTCCTTTGCTTACGAATCGAAAAAAGGTATATTAAGACACCTTAGCTTTGAGGTACATCCTGGTCAGCACGTCGCCTTGGTGGGGCCCTCAGGGGGTGGTAAATCTACTTTGGTGAGTTTGCTGTTGCGCCTCTATGACCCAGTAGAAGGGCGAATTTTAGTTGATGGACACGACCTGCGGGAGTACAAACTTCAATCTTTGCGGCGACAAATCAGCGTCGTCTTGCAAGATAGTATTCTCTTTGCAACCAGTGTAAGAGATAACATTGCTTACGGTAATTTGGGAGCTTCTGACCGAGAAATTGAACAAGCTGCCCGTCTGGCAAATGCTCACGACTTTATTATGGCATTGCCGGAAGGCTACGATACTATCCTTGGTGAAAGAGGTGCGACTCTATCTGGCGGACAAAGACAAAGAATTGCGATCGCTCGTGCGGCTGTGCGTCAAGCTCCCATAGTCATTTTAGATGAACCTACGACAGGTTTAGACAAAGAAAACGAACACGCTGTCAACGAAGCACTAGAACGCTTGACCAAGGGACGCACCACCTTTTTAATTTCCCATAACCTCAAACCAGTTGTCCAAGCTGATTTTATTCTTTACATCGAAGATGGACAGATTTTAGAACAGGGTACTCACACAGAATTAATACGCTTAGGCGGACGGTATGCGGCAATGTATGCTTTGCAGTCTGCGATCGGCGAAGATTCCCGCGAGGATGATGCCTATGTGGTTAGTGGTTAGTGGGTAGTAGTTAATAGTTCATAAAAAACCATGAACAAACAACAACCAACAACCAACAAACAACTTCGCGTCATCTTAGTACGTCACGGTCAAAGTACATACAACGCCCAAAAACGATATCAGGGTAGTTGTGATGACTCCGTTTTGACTGACAAAGGCCATCAGTCTGCCTACCAAACTGGCGTAGCCTTAAAAAACTATTCTATAAATACAATTTATACTAGCCCTTTACGACGCACTCAAGAGACTGCTAAGGACATTTTGCAGGCATTCGCCAAAGACATACCCTTACAAACTCATCCCTGTTTGCAAGAAATCAGTATGCCTGGGTGGGAGGGTTTATCTTTTGAATATGTGCGCAAGCATTTTGTTGAAGAGTATCGTTGCTGGAAAGAAAAACCTCATGAGTTTGCATTCACAGATTTGTCATTTGTTACTAGTCATTTGTCATTAGCAAAAGCTACAACTTCCTTACAAATAAAAGATAATAAACCACCAAGAACAAAAAAGTTTTTTCCAGTATTGGATTTGTATGAAAAGGCTAGCCGATTTTGGCAAGAAATTTTACCGCGTCATGCCGGGCAAACTATACTGATAGTCAGCCACGCTGGGACAATCCGTGCCTTAATCGGTACTGCGATCGCACTTTCACCCGCACGCTACCATACTCTCCAACAGTCTAATTGCGGCGTTAGCATCCTCAAATTTTCTCACCCTTTTGATCGATCGGCAAAGCTAGAAGCAATGAACTTCACTACCCATTTAGGAGAAGTTTTACCAAAACTTAAAGAAGGCAAACATGGTCTGCGTCTATTGTTAATGCCATCTTCGGGAGCAAATCCGAATTCTATCGAGAAACTTGCGGTGTTTCTTCACAAAGAGGCGATCGCTTTTGGCATAAGTACTGACTTCGACAAAAAATATCATATTGCTGAACAGATTCTTCAGTACCACCCAAACACTATTCACCTGCAAACATTGCCACAAGACTTACCCCAGCTTTGGCAACAAATCATCCAATCTTGCAGCATCGACTCCACCAGTCTCACCACCGGATTGGTAGTTTCTGATGATACGGTCGTCCAACAGATGTTGGGTCAAGTCCTGGAGTTGTCTGCAGACTCACAGGAGAATTTGCAACTAGTCTCCGGAACCATGAGTATTGTTCACTATCCGGCTGTCGGTCGCAAACCTGTGCTTCAGGCGTTGAATATTTCTAGTACTGAGTTACATTAAGATTTTGTTGTTTGTTGGTGGTTGGTTGTTATTTGGAACTAACACCAAACACCAAACAACTAACACCAAACAACTAACACCAAACAACTAACAATGAAAGTACTGGTCACTGGAGTTGCTGGCTTTATAGGATTTCATCTCGCGCAACGTCTTCTAGCAGAAGGGATGTACGTCTACGGCATCGATAATTTAAGCGACTACTACGATGTCAATCTGAAAAAAGCACGGTTGGCAAAGTTGCAAGCGCTGTCGGGATTTACTTTTGAGTTGTTGGACTTGAGCGATCGCCCCAGCACTGCCAAACTCTTTCAAGACTACAGCTTTGATTGCGTGATTCACTTAGCAGCGCAAGCAGGAGTGCGCTATTCGCTACAAAACCCCTTTGCCTACGTAGATAGCAATCTTTCAGGTTTTGCCAACGTCCTGGAAGGTTGTCGCCACAGCCAAGTCGATCATTTGGTGTTTGCTTCTTCCAGTTCTGTTTATGGCGTAAATACGAAAGTACCCTTTGCCACTAGTGACAAAGTAGACAATCCGATTTCACTCTACGCTGCCACGAAAAAGTCAAACGAATTAATGGCTCATGCCTACAGCCATCTGTATAACCTGCCAACTACAGGGTTACGTTTCTTTACAGTGTACGGCCCTTGGGGACGCCCGGACATGGCATACTTCAAATTTGTGCAAGCAATCTATAAAGATCAGCCCATTGATGTTTATAACTTTGGGAAAATGCAGCGAGACTTTACCTATATTGACGATGTGGTTGAAGGGCTGGTTCGAGTAATGCACAAGCCGCCTCAAAAACAATCTGTTGCTCCTTACAAACTCTACAACATTGGTAACAACAATCCGGTAGAGTTAATCAGGTTTATTGAAGTTATTGAACAAGCTTTGGGTAAACAAGCTAAAAAGAACTTTCTACCCATGCAACCGGGGGACGTTCTCAGCACTTACGCGGACATAGATGATTTAATGCAAGATGTGGGTTTTAAGCCAATAACACCTATTGAGGAGGGTATTCAGTGTTTCGTTAAGTGGTATAGAGATTATTACGAACATTGAAAAAAATAGTTTGCTGTGGATGAAAAATCAATGGAAAGTACAATTAGCCTCCAATTTTTGCCATGTGAGCTTGTTTGCTCTCACAATAATCTTTTCACTCTCAGAGAGGGCTGTTGGTAACAAAATTCTCCCAATCTCAAACTCCAGCCAACCCTCCGTTAATGTAAATGCTGTATCTGACTTAGCAGATATTCAACCGAGTGACTGGGCTTTTCATGCTTTGAAATCTTTAATAGATCGCTACGATGTTACAGGCTATGCTCATGCCACCTTTAGTGGCGATCAAAGCATGACTCGCTATGAATTTGCTGCCAGTCTTGCTGCAACCATCGACCAAATTAATCAACTGATCGACACAGAAAAATCTAACTCGGTCAGCCGGGAAGATCTAGAAACGATCAAACGTTTGCAAGCGGAATTTATCCAAGAGTTAGAAATTATACAAGGACGATTAGACAACTTGCAAACTCGTGTCTCTACAATAGAATCATTTTCTACGACTACTAAACTTGAGGGAGAAGTTCTTTTTGCCCTGACTGGAGTTAGCCACGGTGACAAAGCTGATGACTCAGGTGATGCGATCGATAGCAATCTTACCTTTGGCAGCCGAGTACGTCTAACCTTCGATACTAGCTTCACAGGTAAAGACCGGCTCAGAACTCGCCTGCAAACTACCAATCTTCCAGAAATAGATGATGCGACGGGAACTAATATGGCTCGTTTAGCCTTTCAGGGCAACGACGATAATGAGGTGGGACTGAGTGTCTTAGAGTATCGTTTTCCAGTAGGAGAGCAAGCTCTTGTTTATCTTATAGCAGAAGGTGGCGACCTTGACGACTTTTTTGCTACTACCCTTAATTCCTTTTTCAGTGGTAGTGGCGATGGTTCTATTTCCCGTTTTACCCAGCGCAACCCCGTTTACCGACACGGAGGAGGCGCAGGAGTAGGACTAGTTTATGATATCACTGACTCTTGGGGTTTAAGTTTGGGGTATCTAGCTGATGATGTTGATGAGTCAGACACTGGATTTGGTAAGGCAGCATACGGAGCGATCGCCCAACTCAGCCTCGAACCAAGTGACAACTTTGGCTTTGCAGTTACGTATGTCCACTCCTACAACAGCCTCGACACGGGAACAGGTAGCCGCCGCGCCAACGATCCGTTTAATGACGAAAGCGATGCCATTAGCGCAGATTCCTTTGGCTTAGAAACTGCGATCGCGTTTAACCCCAAGCTTTATCTGACTGGTTGGGTGGGCTTTACCCGTGCTACGGCAAAGGATCTGCCAAATCATCCAACGGCAAGTATTTTTAATTGGGCACTGACTTTAGCTTTAGTCGATTTCGGTCAAGAAGGAAACGTTGGGGGAATTGCCATTGGTCAACCACCCAAAGTGACCAGCAATGACTTTGAAGTTGCAGGTCAAACGTACGAAGATCAAGACCCATCTGTGCATCTAGAAGCC
>JANZYY010000329.1 GCA_026419705.1 Fischerella sp. | reverse complement strand
GCTTTATATCGTGCCTCACTCTGACGCAATTTTTCCTCCGCCAGCTTCCGGTCTGTAATATCCATTAGCAACCCATCCCAAACGATGTCACCGTTAGCTTGTCTTTCTGGACGAGCAACAGCCTGCGCCCACTTGAGTTTACCACTGGGAGTGATGATGCGCCCTTCCCAATGCCAGGGTTTAAGTGTGGTACACGAATGAGCAATTGATTCGGTAAAGGTTTTCGCATCTTCTGGATGAATGAGTTTGTGGAGTACCTGAAAGTCTTTCTGCACAACTTCTGGTTCTAATTCATACAGTTCTCTACAGCCAGAACTGGCATAAAGCATACTCTGAGAACCATCTTGCCTCTGTAAAAATTGAAAAATCATTCCAGGAATGTTGGCAGCGATTTTTTCTAGCAGTGGTAATCCTTGTTGTTGATAATCAGATGTATACAGTGTTTTCACAACTTCATTCATTCTTTAATTTTTATATATAAAAAAAGTGATTGATGAATGGTGGCAAACAATAAATAGAATTTTTACAAAAATCTAGGTGGAGGTAAGGGTTAAAAGTTAAATATCCTCCACCTTTTAGAGTAGATTCTGCTGGGTGCAGCCGTATTCACCCAACAGGGTGAATCAATTGTATGAAGATGATTTCACATCGATAGCTTGGGGCGATCGCTAATTCCATCGCGACAAAATGTCCGCTGTTGCTACCATTCAATAGTATTTGAGGTAGTACTGGCAATTCCAGACACAACCCCACATAAATTTCTTGGTTATTTCAGTTCTGTCAAAACCTTTGGATTAAGAGTACATTCAACACTGGTAGCCCGTTCAAACGATAGATTAGCAAGTTTTAAGGGTAAGCAGTGCGCCGAAAATCCGTTTCTATGTATAAATATCTAACCTGGAGCATAGGGTTTCTTAAGATGAAAAAAGTAAAATAACTTTTCAAACATCCTCTGAGCTAATTAACCCACGTCTTTAGGTGTTTGTAACTCGATAGATGACAATCTATGACTGACTAAATCAAAAAAATTTTCGTCAACCAAAAGCTGATATCCAAATTCCTGGTGAATATAATTTTGCATCATCTGCAACCAAACACCAGCGGGCATGTTTTCCAAGAATAAAGCAAATACTCTGGCATTTTTTGCCTTTTTCGGTTTGACATACCACGCTTCAGTTATGATACCTGCCAAACTTCCTCCTTTAGCACCAAAAGCATCAAATTCTTGTTGATTGCTAGGAAATTCCATTGCCCATTCCAAGTATTCGCGCATGATTTTTCCCGCACCTGGGGAGATGAATAAACCACTATATATTTTTTCCATAATTTGGGCATACTTTCTGGCTGTACCACGACAATTCAAGGCTTGAGACATCGCTTTTTGCTCTTGAAAATTCAACCATTTTTTTGACTTTATGTACTTGGTTGCTTGGGAACGAAACTCTTGGTCACTCCGCCACATATCGGTCAGGTTATAAACTTCATCTGCATATTCCTGGGGCTGCATATTTTGGTAAATTTCAAGTCGTTCGCTAACTGTATTGCTAAATGTATGGTTACTCCAGCTTAAAAATTGACCAATAATTGGCAGTGGAATATCTTGATTTTCCATTGATAATTCCACTAGTAATTTCTCTATATTTTTCCGTTGCAAGCGCTCGATTAAGTAATCAGTTGCAGCGTTATCGCTGTAACGAATCATTGCCCAGGGAATGTGTTGCAACTCAATTTGATTTGCTGTATTGATATATCCCTTTCTTCTTAATTCCTTGACAGCATTAGGATGGGCGTTACCATCAGTACCAGGCAGGTAATAAATTTCAATATCACGCAGATTTACTAACTGATCCGGCGACAGAATTCCCCGCTCTAATTGGCGAGCATATTCTGCTAGTACAAGAATTTTAATAGTCGAAGCAAGGGGGCGTTTTTTATCAGCGTTGAAAAAAATACCATTTGCATAATTGCCAATTTCATAGGCAACTAGGGAAACATCATTGGAATGAGCAATAATATATGCAAGTAAATCTTCAGGAGTTTTTAGTTGCAATGACCACTCTTTACCTTCTGACAGCACGCTAAATATGTCTAGAATGCGAGATATATTTTGCTGTTGCCAAATTACCAAACCAGTAACTGAAAGTAGTAAAAAGCCAATTCCTAATTGCCAATATTTAAGAAAAATTAAGTTCATAAGTCATTTTAATATAAGTATAAAATGGGCAAATATAATTAATCTCACTTTTTTAAATTCTGTGGATAAATCTAAAAATTGACCCAATTATCCCATATGCGGAGTCTTTATTTTACAGAGGTACATGCGATAGTTGCTCAATTCCGGACAAAATCTCGCAATAACCGCTTTATCGAGAAAGGGCAGAGAAAGATGGGAGAGTGGGCATTGGGCATTGAAGTACTGATTTTTACTATGCCCCATGCGCCTTGCCCATTGCGCCTTGCCCACTAACCACTAACTAATGTACAGACGTACCATGGCACGTCTGTACAACCACTAACAAATAACCAATGACTAATGACTAAATTTCATATCCAAAATCGCTTATGATTCGGGTGCTTAATCTAAGAAAATAAAAACTACCAACAAATTTCACTGATTTATTTGCTTTAAAAAACTAATATGGCTCTGAATCGTCGGTATTTCTTGTTTTTGGTGGGAGCAAGTGCTGCTGCTTTTGTATTAGATGCTTGCGCTTCCGCAGAGAATGGTGAAAATCCTTCCTCAACAATTACTGCTGCTACCCCCAAGCCAGCAACTGCGAGCAGCAAAGTAGCAATCCAACTACCAGCTTTGCCTTATGCTTTCAATGCTTTAGAACCGTATATTGATACGGCTACGATGCGGTTCCATCATGACAAACACCATGCTACCTATGTAAAAAATCTGAATGCAGCATTAGACAAGTACCCACAACTCAAAAACAGAACTGTTGAAGATTTATTGCGTAACCTGAGTAGCGTACCCGAAGATATTCGTACAACAGTACGTAACAATGGTGGCGGTCATGTAAATCACTCGATGTTTTGGAGAATTATGAAACCCAAGGGTGGTGGTGCACCAACAGGAGCGATCGCAACCGCAATCAAACAAAACTTTGGCAGTTTTGCAGAATTTAAAAAGCAGTTCAATGAAGCTGGTAGTAAGCGTTTTGGTAGCGGTTGGGTTTGGCTTGTCCGCAATCCAAATGGTAAGCTTGAGGTTATGAGTACGGCAAACCAAGATACTCCCCTCATGGAGGGCAAGTATCCGATTATGGGCAATGACGTTTGGGAACATGCCTATTATCTCAAGTATCAAAACCGCCGCAATGATTATTTGAATGCTTGGTGGAATGTGGTTAACTGGGATGAAATCAACAGGCGCTTCGCAATCGCCCAAAAGGTTTAATACTACTAGTGAGTAAGTCAAAGGTGCAGGGTAGATTAAACCACTAAGTCACTAAGACACTAAGAATTGAATTTTCTATTTGTCATAGAAAATAAATTCATCCCGTAAATATGCAACGCCAAGATTAAAGATTAGCTTTGTTGTCCTATGTCCTTAGCATCTGTTCCTGTAGACGACTAACGAAGGACAAAGGACAACTCTAAAGTGGTTTTTGTGTAGGTACACCAACAGGACGGGGAAATTTAGCTGGTGTAGCTGCAACCTTCCGTAAATACAAACAGTGACGGATACTATGACTTAAGGGAGTGGTAAATTTTTCGATTGATTCAATTACACCACCTAGCTGCTTCACAGCATTTTCCAGAGCCTTATTTTCATCTCCTGTCCAATTACCCCGGTAAATTATGGCTAAGCCATCTTGTTTGAGTAATGGTAGAGCATATTCGGCACAAACTGAGGCTGTCGCCACAGCACGGATTGTCGCCACGTCATAGTTTTCGCGGTGGTGGGGTTGCTGTCCTATTTCTTCAACTCTACCAGTTAATAATTTGACATTGGTTAGTTCGAGGAATGGTAGTATTTTTTCAATAAAAGCTATTTTTTTGCGAGTAGAATCCAGTAGTGTAATACTGCAGTTTGGTAAGGCGATCGCTACTGGGATACCGGGAAAACCCGCGCCTGTACCAATGTCAATGAAAGCAGGGGAAAACTCTTCGCGATCTCCCCCCATCACCCCATCCCTTAACAGCGGTGCAACTCCTCGCAGAGAATCCCAGAGATGTTTTTCCCAAAATTCCTGAGGATCGGTAATACGAGTTAAATTTAGCTTTTGGTTTCCTTCTAGAATTAATTCATACAGCCGCTGCAATTGTGCTTGCTGTTGTACGCTTGGTCGCCAATTGAGAGTTTGCTGCCATACATCCGTCATTTCTGGCAATAAAGGCATAATTGAGGTGTTCATAATTACTTCATTAACTGATTTTCGCTCTCTAACGATATGTTGCTAGTTTGTGAATTTCTGCTTTGTAAGCAACTTGTAACTGATTAATTGTTCCGGGGATAGTTTTGCCAACAGTAGATTGCCTGTAAAATTTAAATTAATTCCCTTCCAGGATAATTCGTTATCTCTGAGACTGCGACACCGTCCAGATGACTCAATTTTGAGTTCGATAAGTAGTTAGGCTTCGCGATCGCACTCAATTCTACTATCTGATGCTTGTAACTATCCGTCACTCTTGGAATTGTCGATCTATACGACCATAGTCGTATTTTGTTGCAAGTCCAAGATGATTGCCTAAACTTCGCATACGTTTGGTGCAAGTACCTAAGTTCCACATTGTGGGTTTTGGTAAAGTTTCTACTTCCGCATCATCCTCGTTGTTGTTATGCAAACTCCAAACGGTAATACTTCTGCTCTCCAAGATGTGTCACGCAGAGAATTGCGAGATTTAGTCAGAGCACAGCTGCAAAGTTTGCTAGAAGTGGGGGACTTGCGGGGAGCAAAAGCCATTCTAGTACCTGTGCAACCTGTGGATATTGCTGAGGCGATTGAAGGGTTACCAGAGACAATGCACGCCATCGCTTTTCGCTTGCTTTCTAAAGATGAGGCGATCGAGGTTTATGAATATCTAGACTATAGCGTCCAAGAACGGCTGATTGAAGAATTAAGAAGTCAGGAAGTTCTTGATATTGTCGATCGGATGTCGCCGGATGACCGAGCCAAGTTATTTGACGAATTACCAGCAAAAATTGTCAATCGTCTATTAGAACAGCTTAGTCCAGCCCAACGAGCATTTACCGCCCAACTGTTGGGCTATGAAGCTGGTACTGCTGGGCGGATTATGACACCAGAGTTAATATCTTTGAAAGAAAATATGACCGTGGCGGAAGCTCTGGAGAGAATTCGTCGCTTAGCTAATGCTAGCGAGATGATTTACTATCTTTACGTGACGGATGCGGCTAGACGTTTAACCGGGATTTTATCGCTGCGCGAATTGGTAACATCTCAACCTGAACAAACGATCGGCGAGATTATGACCCGCGATGTGTTGTTTGTCCAGACGGATACAGATCGGGAAGAAGTAGCCAGATTAATCCAAAGATACGATTTTTTGGCTGTACCTGTGGTGGATCGAGAACAGCGTCTTGTGGGTATTATCACTGTGGATGATGTTATTGATATTCTCCAAGAGGAAAACACCGAAGATATCTACACTGTGGGTGGTGGTGTCCAGACTGGTGGCGACAGCTATTTTCAGTCAGATTTATTAACAATTGCCCGCAAGCGGGTTGTGTGGTTGTTTGTCTTACTGATCGCTAATACCATCACTGGCACGATTATTAAGTCGCAAGAGGAGATTTTGGCAAAAGTAGTGGTGCTGGCGGCGTTTATTCCTTTGTTGACTGGTACTGGTGGTAATGTTGGTGCTCAATCCTCCACAGTGGTTATTCGCGGGATGAATACTGAAGAAATTCGCTCTCTGGGGGGACCAGTGCAGGTGATTGTCAGGGAGGGTTTAGCCGGTGCTTTGTTGGGATT
>JANZYY010000328.1 GCA_026419705.1 Fischerella sp. | reverse complement strand
AGATGTGTATAAGAGACAGGTAGACCACCTGTCCCCCTGTATCTGGTCTTCCTAACACTCCTTCTTGTCCAAACCAACCGTGGGGTGATACCAGAAGTATCCGGAAAATCATCGGTATCTGGGAAAGAAAGGCTTCTAGCACTTGATTGTCTGGGGAATCTATCAACTGATCGAGCATTTCCAGACTTTGGTGTACGCGAGCAGCGGTGTTTCCCCAACCAGGTTCAAAACCAAGATTCTGCAATTCCCACCGGAAGTTTTCGTAAGGTGTATCGGCGGGGTATTTGGCTAGCAGGGTTAAGGCTTGCTTCACACAGTTAGATAACTGCTGCTGAGTCTGAATGCGATCGCTAATCAGCAGTTGATAGCCTTTATAGTGGTGCAGATGCAGAAAATTGAACAGAGCATCTTGCCACTGACGGCGATCGTAAAATAATTTGCTGGACAAGTAGCGATTCAGGAAAGCTACACCCTTACCGATATTTTTCGGATCGCGGATGATTGGGGAATAGTCATAGAAAGGTTGAAAATCTATTTTCAACACGTCGCCTTCTTGAGGATGATACCGGTTAACAAGGCGATCGCGTAAGTCTAGTAACTCTTGGATGCTCACTGATTCTACTGTGAGATCGTCTAACAATCGATATGCTTGTTGAGTAGCAATTTGAGGGCGGATCACCAGGCAAAGGCTTTCAGAATCTAAAATAATTTCTTGAGTAAAATAAACCAATTTACTCAAGTAAGAGTTGTGATAGAGGTGCTTGTAATTTTCTTGTTGTTTGCAGTAATCGTGGAAAATATTCAGAATTTCGTTGCGTAACAAATACCTTTTTTCTGACTGGCGTAACAGACTGGCGAACTGACGTAAATTCTTTTTTTCATCGCCGTTCAAAACATCTTGAATTAAATCAATCATTAACACTCCTTCGTCCACAAATAATCGAGATTTTTTGTCTAGATTGTGAATTCAAAAGACAACAGAATACCAGGGTTCATCACGCAAGTAACAATCCCTATCTTGAGCACAGAAAAAATATTCATCTTAGCAGCCATAACAATAAAAGGCAAGGCTAAAGGAATTAAATAATCCTTTCAAACCTACCCTTTCCTCGGACATTTTTGGTTGACAGGAATTGTTATAATTCCAAACACATACCTGCCTAATAATCACCCTGCCAGGATCTTTCCTGAAAATTTTTCTTGTAGTTGAATGTCGCTTTCTCTAGGTTTTGACATTCGCATTTACAGTTAGTAGCCACTGACTTCTTGCACCCTTTGTAAATAGCACCAACAACCACCTGTGAATCAAGTGCAATCAAGCCCACCAAGAATGACTGGAACCATTTACAAGTTTTCTATATCAAACTTGAATTGTACAGCCTGGGTCTTAATATTTAGGCTATTTTCAGACTCAATTTGTTAACCAATTAATGGTTTTAACCGAATTTCGTACCAATATTTGATTTGTCAACAAAATTTAACAGACCCAACTGGACTATGTATCTAAACAACAAAGTCTCTCCTCAGCAGCAAGCAGGATTTGTATAATAATACTCTTATTGATATTCGCTAAGTCTTGGTATAATATCATGTCTGCTTGAGTACCCGTAATTATCTCAAAACTCCTCCCACAACAGGTAGGGTTTAAGAGGTATTTATCTGATATCCCACACCATTCTTAGAGAATCAGAGATTTTACTCTCACTAGTGGTTTGCCAAAGCAACTTTGCAGGGTTTATAGTTGGCGCTTTCGCGCTGAAGCGCTAGCTACAAATAATACTTATCCAGTAATTTTGGTTTGGTGGAGTACTAAGTTGAACCTGGTAAGAGGGTGGGGAGACTCTGCATGCAAATGAGAGCAAAACAAATTTTTGTATAAATAACTACATAAAATTAGTTCTATTCCCTTCACCTATTTGAGAAAATATGCGACAGGCGAAAAGTGTTTCATAATTCGTTTGCAGTTATTCTTTAAAAATAAAAATTTTTCATCCAGAGGATTAGCGTATGAATTATAGATTTAACGATGTTAGCAAAGGTAGTAATTCTAATTTTACACCTCCGCAATCTGTATACAAATTAATGATGGATGATTCTCAAGCTCCACCACCAAATCAAGATGGTATTGCTCCGAGTCAAACCAAAAAATCTTTATTGCAGTGGTTTGATAATCTTTCTATTAGTCGCAAACAACTAGTAGGCTTAGTTGCTTGTGAATTGCTATCAATTTTGGGAGTTGGCATTGGAGCCATATTAATTATTACTCAAGGAGCGCGAACCCAGTTACTAGAGCAAGCCAAATCAGAATTAAAAATTACAGATATTAATTACAATCACAAATTCAACCAAATGAGTGCAGTGGTGCAGGAAAATTCAGATAATCCTGCGATCTTGCAAGCAGCTATCCTCCATAATTATGGTCAAGCTTTAAGTCAGGATTTGCAATTAGAAGTGCAGCGAATTCTTAAAAAGAAAGTCAAGGATACAAAAATAGAGTATGTCGCCTTGGTTGGCAAAGATTTAAAAATTATTGATAGTTCTGATTTCGGTCGTAAAGGAAAAATTTTTCATCCTGGTGATTTAGTCAGAGAAGCGCTCAAAAATCATCAACAAATTAAAGCTAATAGGATTGTTAGTCGGTCAGAATTGAATCAAGAATCTCCGCATTTAGCGGCTAGTTCTAGTAAACAAGATGCCTTAATTCGTTATGCAGTCATACCTGTGAAACACCCAAGCACAAAAGCAGCGATCGCGGCTTTAGTAGTTGGTAACATTGTAAATAGCAAAGACGCGATCGCCAGAGCAACGCTGCAAGCGACTGGGGGAGGGTATAGTGCTGTTTATCTACGCAAACCCAGCGGAGAATTCGCTCTTGCAACATCTCTGTTACAAACTCAGTCAGAAAACTTCCATCAGAGTCAACCAAATGTAGAGTTACCACCAGCAGGTTTATCTTTACTATCAGCAGCGACCCAAGCCGATGCTGGCACGATAGTAGCAGAACGCATAATTATAGGTAATCAAGCTTACGCAATGGCAGCCAAGGCTTTACCCAATCAAATTATTGAAGAAGCTGATGGACCTACAGTCGTGAATGACACCCAGCCAAGAGCAATTTTAGTGCGGGGAACGCCTGAAACAACTCTCAATACTTTGTTAACACAAAACTTGATCTTACAAGCTTTTATGATTGTGATAGCAGTGTTTTTGATTGCTATCTGGGCGTTGATGTTTAGGCGGGCAATGATTAAACCAGTCAAAAATTTACTGGAAGCTGCTCAAAAATTTACCACAGGCGATCGCTCTTGTTGGGCTGAAGTTTTCGCTAACGATGAAATTGGTCAATTAGCTATTGGTTTTAACACAATGGCAGACAAAATTATAGAACAAACCCGCCATCAAGAGCATGAGGCAAAACTGGCGCTGCAAATTCATGAAATTACTGCTCAAATCCGGGAAGTATTTCATAGTGAAAAAATCTTGAAAACAGCAGTATCTAAGACGCGAGATGTTCTCCAAGTTGACCGAGTTCTTTTCTATTATTTGGATGAACATTGGCAAGGAAAGATGATTGCTGAATCTATTGAATACTCTTGTTCAGCAGCTTTTGGAGCAAAAGATTCCGACCCTTTTCTAGCTGAAGAGTATTCTGAGGATTTACAAATAGGTACTGTCAAAGTGGTTGACAATATTTATGAACAGAACTTTAGTCATGCTTATTTCCAGCAACTTGAAGCACTGGGGGTCAAGGCATATTTACTAGCACCTGTTTTCTTTAACAAAAAGCTATATGGCTTATTAGTTGCTCATCAATGTTCGAGCGATCGCTCTTGGCGAAAGCCAGAAATTAATTTGTTTAAACAGATAGCTATTCAAACTGGTTATGCTCTCGAGCAGGCACAATTGAATCAACAAATAGAACAAGGTTGTCGTCAAAGCACAGAAACAATTTTCCTGGAGGGACAGCAACAAAAACCAAGCCAACAAACTACTCAACTGATAGAATTGCTGGATCGTGTTGAAGGTGCAGCCCGAGGTGATTTGACGGTGCGTGCAGATGTGAGTGAAGGGGAAATTGGTACTGTCGCTGACTTTTTCAACTCTATTGTTGAAAGCCTGCGGGACACGATCGCGAAAGTGAAAGTATCAGCGATACAATTAAACGAGGCAATTAGCTGCAACGAGACAGCGATCTGCTATCTTGTACAAGAATCACTCACACAAACTACCGAAATTAATCGTATCTTGGATGCTGTCGCTCAAATGACCTCAGCGATGCAAGCAGTAGCTGCTAGTGCTCAACAAGCTGCACAAATTGCTAACACAGTCACGAACACTGCTACCAAGAGTGGAGAAGCAATAGATACAATAGTGAAAAACATTTCCTATTTGCGGCAAGTTGTAGGTGACACAGCTAAAAAAGTCAAGCGTTTGGGAGAATCTACACAAGAAATTTCTCGTGTTGTCACATTAATTAAACAGATTTCCATGCAAACTAACTTGCTTGCCATCAATGCAGGTATTGAAGCAGCGCGTGTACATGAAGAAGGTCAAGGTTTTATCGTCGTTTCAGAAGAAGTGGGCGAACTAGCAGCGCGATCGGCACTCGCCACTAAAGAAATTGAAGAAATTGTCAAAAATATTCAGCAGGAAACCAACGAAGTTGTAGCAGCAATACTGTTAGGAGTTACCGAAGTAGCAAAAGGAACGGGTCTGGTCGAGGATGCCAAGCATAGCCTCAGTCAAATTTTGGAAGTCTCCCGGCAAATTGATGCCTTGATCCAGTCAATTTCTACTGCTACCGTGTATGCAGTGCAGACATCGCAAACCGTCAGCGAATTAATCAAAAAAATCGCCGCCACCTCCAAGCAAACCAGCAACTCATCGATGCAAGTTTCCAAATCTTTGCAACAAACGGTGAAAATTTCTCAGCAGTTAAAGGAAACTGTGGAAATATTTAAGGTGAATTAGTAGAGACGCGCTGTTGCGTCTCTTGCAACAGCCACCAGGTAGAGTCTCCAAACCCTCTTCACCACCCTTGAATCTGGTCACAAGAACTCCAGAGAACCGATCTACTCAGACTTTATTGCCAATTACCTACCAAAACATAAGAAGCCCAAAAATAAGGATGGGGAGGTAAAGACTTCAATTCATCAAATAGCGGCTTACTCCGCAGAGACTTGATCTGTGACAATTGGGCGGTCCTAAGAGCGTTAAGTTTTTTCACTCCTGGTTTTGTCAATTCTTTATAGAATTCACCCATAAGTCGAGCGGTAGAAGCGTCACTCACAGGCCAGAGAGTAGCAAGAGTACTGCGCGCACCAGAACGTACAGCTGTTCCCGCCAAACCTAACATTGCTCGTTCATCACCAGTAGCAGTTTCACATGCGCTTAGCACCAGTAATTCCAAATTACTCTCTTGTTTTCTTAATAAATTGCTCAACTCGTTAATGCTAATACTTTTGCCATCGCCTGTAATGATAAAATTCTTTTGGGGATTAGAACTGAATAAACCGTGAGTTGCTAGGTGAACAACAGGGAAATTCTCTTTGAGCTGGTTTTGGATAGTTTGAGTGGTGAACTCTTGATTGAGAAGCTTTAAAGAACTAGGAAAAGCTTCTTTAATTTCGTCTAATTCTTTTGGTACATTCACCAATGCAGGGAAAATTTCTCCTTGAATTTGAATTTGCTTGCTGACTCCAGCAGCTAAAACTTTGATTTTTTCTCGCTTGAGTAGTTTTGGATCTATCAGTTGCAGGCTTGGTACCAAAGCAACGCCATATTTTTCGATCAGATACTGTTGACCATTGTATAGGGCTGCCATCGGCACTTTTTGCAATCGACCATTCAGCACAAAAACTAAATTTTTGATTTGATTGGTATTTAACTGTGTCTCGACTGATTGAATTAACC
>JANZYY010000327.1 GCA_026419705.1 Fischerella sp. | reverse complement strand
CGTTGAAGCACATCAAAATCGTACCTACTTAGCCGAGTTACTTGCCAATGGTCTAGCACTTGCTCGCACCAAAACGCTGGATGAAACTCATAGGCGTCGCGCAGAACTTGCTGCTGCATATTTGCACGGCTAAAGCATTTTTAGTTTTTCGGTGTTGCATAAATTAGGGATGAAATTTGAACCACTAAGTCACTCAGACACCAAGAATTGAATTCTTTATTTGTCATAGACAATAAATTCATCCCGAAAATATGCAACGCCAGTTTTTCAGAATATTTGCTGAAAAAGACTCTGGTTTGACATTGAGAGGTTGTTTGAAAGGTGGTTAATCGTTGGAAATATATGTTAATTAGACTATGCAGTCGCGTTCGAATTCTTATTTATCTTTGCCTAGCTTTGATAACTTTTTTAACTACCGTCGGTGGTTGTTCTCTACTAAGCAACCAAACAATGGTGAGTGCCGAAAAAAATATTTCTAGTTCCACTCCCTCTGTTGTTAGTGTCAAAAACAATATTCCTAATTCCACTCCTTTTGTAGGAATGGGTCTTAGTGGTATTGCCGATTGGTCAACTCAATTACCATTTTTGGATCTTTTTAAATTGTCTCGGCAATGGATTACTCAATGCAAAAGTGGAGATCCAGGCTGCAATCGCAACGGAGAATGGGATACAAATGAAGCCAGTCTTTTGAATTTAGACAAAAACGGTTGGGTCAAGTCTCTACCAAGCCCTAAAGATCCTCCTAAATACACCAGAGTTAGTACTTTAATATTGAGGGAAATAAAAGGGCGTTATCCTTCTGGCAAATATATTGTTTTGTACGATGGTGAAGGCACAATTGAGTACGGTTTTGATGCTGAAAAAGATCAAGCTGCTTCAAGTCCTGGAAAGGATGTCATCAATGTCAATTCCCAAGGTGGCGCCGGTATATTAATTACTATTAGTTCTACCGATCCTAAAAAGACAGGTAACTATATTCGTAATATTCAAGTTGTCAGAGCTGAAGATTTAGATCTCTACGCTAAAGGTGAAATATTTAATCCTGCTTTTATAGACAAAATTAAAAGCTTTAAAAATCTTCGCTTCATGGACTGGATGCAAACGAACGGCTCAAAGCAGAAAGAATGGTCTTCTCGACCTACACCCACAACTGCTTCCTATGCTCTGAATGGAGTACCTGTAGAAGTAATGATTGCTCTCGCCAATAAAATCAATGCCCAGCCGTGGTTCAATATGCCTCATATGGCTACCGATGAATACATGGCTAAATTTGCTCAGGTTGTGAAAGAAAAGCTAAACCCCAAATTGAAGGCATATGTAGAGTTTTCTAATGAGGTTTGGAATTGGAAATTTCCACAGGCAAATTATGCCTTGCAACAAGGTCAAGGGAAATGGGGAAAAGATAAAAAAGATGCTCACATGCATTGGTACGGTATGCGTACTGCTCAAATGTGCGATATCTGGAAAAACACTTTTGCTAAGCAAAAGGATCGTGTAGTATGCGTGATGGGCACTCAAACAGCATGGCAGGGATTAGAAAATGCCGTTTTAGACTGCAAATATTGGGTAGCAGAAGGTCATAAACCTTGTTATCAACACGGTATTGATGCTTACGCGATCGCTGGATATTTCGGTACAAGTTTGGGTGCACCGGAAAATACTAGAACAGTAGAGTCTTGGTTGAATGAACCTGATGGTGGTTTTAGTAAAGCTTTTCAGCAGTTAAAAAAAGGAGGGTTACTTAAAAATTCTAGCGACAGTTTAGCAGATAATTACAAAAGCTTTATTTATCATGCCGAGGTAGCCCGAAAAAGAAATTTGCAGCTCGTTGCTTACGAAGGAGGTCAACATATTGTCGGTTATTCGGGAGTGGAGAATAACGAAAAGTTAACCAATTTTTTCATCAAGCTAAATCGGCATCCAGCTATGTATGAAATCTATACCCAATTACTAAATTATTGGAAAAAAGCTGGAGGAGGACTATTTATGCATTTTGTTGATATCGGGGCACCTGGTAAGTGGGGAAGTTGGGGCGCATTAGAATACGTAGGACAAAAGACTTCACCTAAATATCAGGCATTAGTAGATTTTAATCAAAATCATCGCTAGCAGGTTGAGTACTAAATGCAACTAATTACCACAGCCGGAAGGCAAAACCTCAAAACTCTCGTAACCACCATCCAAGCTGGTCACTAACTATAACTAGAGCCTCTGGCTCTTACAGAAAATGATGCAAGATATCAGATAATCAGCAAGAATTCATAATTATTAAAAATGTTTGGTATGACTAGCAAATTTGTGAGGTAATCAGCATGAAAGATCAAACAAGAATGGAATCAAATCCGTATAAAAATACTAAAAATGCATCAAGATTCTTAAGATATATACATAATTTTAGGGGCTTCGCAATTCTCACAATAGTTGCTACTCATATCATTCCTACTCTAGAATGGCATGATAAAAACATAGAAAAAATTACTTCTATTTTGATTGGCAATGGGACTGTATATTTTATCTTCATAGCAGGATTTCTATTCCAGTTTCTATCATACAAATATGAATACAAAAAATACTTGAATAAAAAACTGCAATACGTAATTCTACCTTATTTGCTAATATCAATACCAGCAATTACACTTTGTATTGCTCGGAAAATATATATTCCACCAGATTGGTTTAGTGCTCGTTTTTCAGATTTGCCAATTCCCGGTCAAATCATCATGTACTTGCTGACTGGAGCACATTTACCACCGTTCTGGTTCATTCCAATGATTACTATTTTTTATATTATTTCACCGATATTGTTATGGGTGGATAGCCATCCTAAAGCCTATTACCTGCTTCCCATGTTACTAGCAATCACCGCAGTTGTACCTAGACCCTATCAGAATGACAATGTTATGCAGTCATTTGTCCATTTCCTATCTGTCTATATGATAGGTATGTTTTGTTCGCACTTTCGAGACAAGCTGTTTGCAATTGTGCAAAAGAAATATCTCTGGCTGCTGATAGGCTTCGTTATCTTAACCGCTTTGGAAAATGCGATCGTACCAAGACCAATTGCGATGAATTCACTGAGTAAACTAATTCTGTGCGTACTAATCATCTACGTTTTATGGCTGACTGAATCACGCCTACCAAAAAAATTTCATGACATCATGGGTTTTTTAGCTGAGCTAAGCTTCGGAATCTATTTTCTCCACGACTACTTTATAATTGCCTATTCTGGGGCGGCTAATAAGTTTGGATTCGATCCATTTTGGACTCAAGCTCATCCGTTAAGTTTTTCACTAATTTTCTTCACTGCAGTAGGAGCAAGCATTGTTTCAATCTTGATCGTGAAGAGAATTTTTGGGAAAAATAGCCGATTTATCATTGGTTCATAATCTGTATATTTCTAGTTACTATTAGTTAAAAAGATCAATCCCGCTCCCACAAAACCGCTCAAAAGCAGGAACCAAGGAGAAACAAATGCTCCTAATAATGTGCCTGATAATACCAATAAACCTGCTACAACCTGCACTTGCTGCATGAAACTAATTGCTGTATTTTTGTTGATTTGAGTGGTAAAACCTGCTTGTTTCCAAGTATTCATACTTCTTTCCAGATGAGTTACTTTGGTAAATCCCACATCAAATAATTTTTCAGCAGCAACTATTTGAGAGTTTGAACATCAACGGTTTGTAATTTGTTTAAGCAATAAGTAGTCATATTTATACTTAGGATTTGAATTTTGGCTCTGGAAATACACAAATAAGCAGAGTTTTGATGGATTTAATTACGCAGCAACGCTACCACAACGCCCGTTAGCTGGTCTGCTTCCGTAATCTTTTTGGGATTGTGTAGATTCAGGTTTGCCATCAACTCGATAAATTCACTGCGATCGCGTCCCACAAACCGAGGATTCCACTGTTTTTCTTCGCTAATGGTGGAAACTGTATGACCCCGATAATCATGACCAGGATAAACTAAAGTTGCATCAGGCAATGTAAACAATCGTTGGGTAACTGAGTTATACAACAACATCATCCCTGCATTCCCACTCTGGAAGTCAGTCCGTCCACAACCACGAATGAACGGTGAATCTCCTGTCAGCAAGTGAGTACCATTCACTAAATAGGCATTATGGCTATCAGTATGACCAGGAGTTGCAATTCTATTTGTCGCATTCTTTTTTCAAATCGGTATAACTGGTTTAAAGATGTAAATTCATCAAAAAATCGGGCACTTTTAATACATGAAGATACACCAGAGCAGAAATAACTAGCGTGTAAAGCGTTGAGCTACCTAATGCGATCGGCAAATCTCGTCTGATATTCCGTCTATCTTCAGTTAAAAATATATCTATTGCTCCAAACTGCATCATGAGAATGCCTAGAACGTTTGAGAACCAGTAGCCAATCACCGTTCCAGGTAGAAACCAGTTTGGATAAATCCAACTGACCGCATAACCAAATACAAGAGCGATTGGCAGATTAAAAAACAGGTCATTCCACCAAGAGAGGGGAGATAGCATATAGCCAATACCGACCAGTACTCCACCCCGTAATTTTTTAAGCAGATTTACCATTTTTATAGTCAGTTGAATGTTATCAGGCTCAATCCTTAATTTAATCCTTCCCGACACACCTTAGCTACATCATTTCATCCATAAGGCGGAAATATCCGTCTATCGATCTGATTTGGTCAATCAGACACAGGAAGTAGCTGCTACGTTCGCGTAACTTCCAGTCGATAGCATGTGCGATCGCTAAACTATTTCAAACCAAGACCATCTTCTGTAACATGAGGGGATATTCTTCTAGATGGCAGTTGGTGCGATCGCATTTCAGCAATGTGAAGCATTTTGATTACTCCGACTGCTAAAAACCGGCGCAGGATTAGGGAAGCGATTAGAGTATCAAAGTTCCACCGGATGTTGTCCGTAAAATGGCAGTGCTTCTGACCAATGGGGACGTTTTCCTTGTTGCCATTCCAAATACGCTAGCTGCAATATACTTGTTACCGTCGCAGCTAACCCAGATTTTGCCTCAATTAACCGATAACTGTTATGCCAGCTTGCTAACTTTTCCTGCCATGCTACTGGCGTCAATACAGTATCTGGTAATAAGACTTTGAGTCCGCAAGTATCGGGTGCTAGTTGATAGATAGCAGCGAAGATTTGGCCCCGTTGTGCTGGCATTTGCACGGCAATAGTTTGCTCCCCCCAACCCTCCTTTCCAAGGGAGGCTGTTGTGTTTTCCTGTTTGTAAGGGCGATCGCTGCTAATCCCCATTTCCCCCTCTCTATTAACAAGGATCTGCGAGATATATTCTGACCAGGCTAACGCCGCCAAGGTGGATATAGCAAATACAGGAATATCTAACTGTTGTCCTAAGGTCCTAGCAGCAACAACTCCAATCCGAGTGCCAGTAAAACCACCAGGTCCCTTAGCTACAGCAATAAACGCCAAGTCTGCCCAAGTTTGGGGTTGAATAAATTCAATTAAATACTGATGCAGGAGACTAGATAATTCACGTTCCAAATTCCAAACACCATAACGTGTGTCGGCTGCAAAATTACTTATTGCCAAACCCAATTCGGGAGTAGTTGTGTGCAGCGCTAAACCGTATTTTGTCGGGTCGAGAGGTTGTAGTTCTATAGACAAAGCTAATTTAAATATCGATTTTGCTGGATGTAACTTGATTTATTCAAGCAGATTGAGATTACCACATTGTATTTACTATGAAGACGAAAATTTTGGAATCTTTAAAAGTTAAATACTTTTAACTTTCCTCCGATCGGGCGCTCATACCAAAACACATAAGCATGTGTACGACTACTACACTCAACAGCAGTAGTCGCATTAAAAGCGCATACTTCATACTTGCTCGATCAAGTCGGCACTAACTCACCAGGACGCAACTTCGACCACTTACCCTGTTCTAGTTTAAAGCTGCGACATCCTACAACATCCCATTCCATCTCAATTACATCACCTCTTGGACGGATGTTGACAT
>JANZYY010000326.1 GCA_026419705.1 Fischerella sp. | reverse complement strand
GTTCGTATCGTCCTCCCGGTGGAATCCATTCCAAAAACTCTGTTAAGGTCAGATGTTGGTGCTGTGCATACATAGATCATCCCTTACCTCTATGCAATACTCTGGTGCTAAAGGTGATGTAACGGATGATTACCCATGCTACTCAAACACATTCCATCCGCTACATCCGCTACAAAATCTGTCGATCTGCGAAATTATTCCACCGCCTTCTGGGCAGCAACAAGTTCACCCTCAGCAACTTCTGGCAATAAACGCTTCACGCCTTGGTTAACAAAGCCTTGCAGAAATGAAACCTGCTGGTTCTGTTGAAATACCTTTTGCAAGGTTTGCCCCAATTTCTCCACATTAAAGCCAGTGGCAGTATTTACTGCTACTTCCTGCTGTTGGAAATATTCTATCAAGCTCAGCCCTGCTAAGCGTGTTAGATAGGCTGCACTTACACCCTGGACTGCACCACCAGCAACAAAGGTAACAGCGTGACTCTTGAGAAGAGTACCAATAGCTTTACTGGAAAGTTCAACCAAACCTAGTTTTAGCATTAAACTGCCCATTTCCCCAGCTACGGTTTTTGCTTGTTCTAGGGAAAATTTCTGTTGATAGATATTACCTAAATCGACGATCATTTGGGCGTTAATTGCTGCTGTTGCTAGGATATCTAGGGCTGGTACTGGGTTAGCGAAAGCAGCGGCGGCGGCTATCCATTGATATTGTTCAATGACTGGGTTAGCGCGATCGCGTCTTATTCCATTCAAGTAGTTTTTCGCTTCAGCTTTCAGGAACAACGCCTTTCTCATCGTTGTTGCCCACACTAGCTGCTGTCCTTGCTGTGCTAGAATTTTACCTAATTCCTGCGTTAATTGCTGGATATCTGGCGCTGGTTGTTCCGTCCACTCTTGTACAGAACCATCATCGTTGTACTTGCGCACTTTCACAGGAATGGGAGAGGCTGCGGTTGCCACAACATTTCCTTGCATCCGCTGTTTCAATGACAACAACACGCTAGCGCGTTCATCTGCTAAATACCGGTCTTGTTTGTTGAACACCAGCATGAAGTGGTGATTTTCTGCTTTTAGCTGTTGTATGGTTTGAAATTCTGTATCTGTCAAATCGCCGTTTGTTAGGAACAGAATAAAATCAGTTGCCTTTGCTTGTGTTAACGCTGCTGCATCTGATTTTTCGCCTGCTTGTACAAATAAAGGCGCTGTCTCTTGGAATTCTACAGACGCTAAATTTCGCGTTTGTGGATTTTGCCACCAGTTGGACTTTAAAACTTCAATCAAAGTAGATTTCCCGACCGATTTACCACCAGTGACAGCTAGATGAATTTCTTGTCTATCTAACTCTTGGTACAACTGAGGAATTTTTTCTCGCAATGTTGCTAAAGCCCGGTGATTTTCTGCTTCACCTGCTAGATGATTAATCACGACTTCAGCTTTGGCGATCGCACTTTCGACAGTTTCTCGATCTACAGGCAAACTATCTAGCACTTGTGAATTGTCTTTGGCGCGATTTTGCTTCAATAACAACAAACCGCCACCAATTAATAACAAACTCAATACACTATATTCGCCCAGTTGCACTATCGAATCGTGCCAACTTTGTAAAATCCACAGGGAAAACGAAAGTCCCAAACCTCCCACCAATATCGGTCGCTGCAACTTCACAACCATGATTCACCGCGTTTTTTGGATTATTTCTACTCCAGAATAGATCAAAACCTTGCTTCTCCTAAGTGGACTAGCGATACAGCACAATTTTCTTTACACCCCTTCAGGGAGTCCAGAGTCAACAGTCCAAAGTCAAACTTTTGACACTTGACTCTTGACTTACAAGAGGCCTTGCCACCATCTGTATTCCTGCTGGTGTAGCTATAGTCAAACCACGGCGGACAGGACGCACGGGATGCTTTCCAACTAGGGACACCTGAAAGCGTGACAGAATAGTTGCTAATACTATTTTCATTTCATATTGAGCAAACGCCATACCAATACAGCGGCGATTGCCGCCACCAAAGGGTAAATATTCATAAGGGGAAAATTGCCGTTCTAAAAAGCGTTCTGGTTTAAATTGCTTTGGCTGTGGGTAGACTTCTTCGCGATGGTGCGCTAGGTAAATACTAGGGATAATGATTGTACCTGCTGGCAGTTTGTAACCACCAATTTCAATTGGAGACTTGACAATCCGAGGAAAGGCTGTCATGGCAATCGGATAGATCCGCAGAGTTTCTTGGCAAACGGCTGTCAGGTATGGCAATTTAGCGATTGTATTTGGGTCTGGGCGATCGCCAAGGGTATCTAGTTCCCGCAATAATTTTTCCCGCACTTCTGGTAAACGATCAATCCAGTACAAAGCCCAAATCAAAGCCGAAGCTGTGGTTTCATGTCCCGCCACCAACATCGTCATTAATTCATCGCGCAACTCTTCATCTGACATTGATTGACCATCGATATCACGAGCAGATATCAATAAACTCAGAATATCTTGGCGATTTTGATGAGATTCATGGCGACGTTCTTGAATTTGCGCTAAAATCAGTTTATCAATTTTTTGGCGCAGGCGCAAAAATCGACCCCACGGACTCCAAGCCCCAAAATCTGTCCTTAAAAAGCTAAAAAATAAAGCTGTGGACATCAAAGGAGAACTGCTAAATTCCAACACCGAAGTTATCAATTGTCGCAGTTCTTCTAGACGCTGTCCTTCATCTAAGCCAAATACTACTCGCAAGATGACACGCAGAGAGATTTCTTGCATCGAGGTGCGGATGTTGAAGGGTTTGCCTTTGTACCATTTGTTACTAACATATTGAGTTATTTCACGTATTGCATCTCCATAAGCACGCATCCTTTCTCCATGAAAAGGAGGAGTTAATAGTTGTCGTTGGCGTTGGTGGCGATCGCCATCCATAAGAGTTAAAGAATTTACTCCCAGCAGAAATTTTAAAACCTGGTTTCCTCTGCCAATCTCAAAATGACTGGGGTCAGCTGTGAAAATTTGTTGCAGCGCTTCTGGTTGGCTGAAGTAGACAATGTGGGAATCATCTTGTCCCCAGATGGTGAAAGTGTCACCGTAGGTTTTGGCAAAATCTTCCACGTACTGCACAGGCTGAAATATGAATTTCATCAATCGCAGAAAACGTGGCATTTTTGGGCCATCAGGTAAGCTTAGAGTTGCTGTCATGAAACCTATCTTTAATCAGCGCTTCTGGATTCTATTGTGACGATTCCAGATATTTTTTGTGTGACAAAACGCGGTATATTCAGGTGAAGAGAGCATCGGAAGTAATTTGTGCCAAGAATTATTGCTATCTTCAACAGTAAAGGAGGAGTTGCGAAAACAACTACTGCTATTAACCTTGCTGCAATCTTTGCCGAACAACAAAAGGTTCTTTTGGTAGATGCAGAGATTCAAGATTCTGCTTGTTGGTGGTTTAGACACAGTCAAGATGGAATGGGATTTGATCTATCTCAACAGACAGATCCCCAACTGTTAGCTCGTTTGCGTAAGATAGAAGGATACGATTTAGTGGTGGTCGATACCTTTTTGGCGTTACACTCAGAAGCTTTAGTAGCGGTAGTAGCGATCGCAGACTATTTAGTTTTGCCCACACCGCCAGCACCGATGGATTTAGCTGTCCTCATTGACACCGTCAGGGAAGCAGTCACTCCTGTAGGAGTTGCACATCGGGTGCTTTTGACTAAAGTAGATACGCGGAGTTTAGGGGAAGCTTTGGAAGCACAAAACACTCTCATGCAACTTGGAATTCCCGCTTCTAAAGCTTTTATTCGTATATATAAAGCTCGCGAACGAGCAGCACTTGAAGGTGTGGCGATTACCCAATGGCGAGGTAACAATGCACCAGAGGCGCAGTCAGACGATCGCCGTGTGGCTAATGAATTACAACGTGATTGGAGGACATAGAAATAATGGCTACAAGAAAACGTGTTGTTGAGGTCATCCCAGAAGAAGCACAAAAAATTTCATCCCCAGAAGCAGAAGCTGATTCTGTAATTGAAGTTTCCGCAGAGGAAGTTGCACAAGACAGTACATCAACTACAGATGAATCTGACACCAACACCAACGAGCCAACAAACCCTAAACGCCCAAACCCGACTAAGGCTGATTTAGAAGCCACCATTAAACAGTTACAAGCTTCTCTAGAACAAGCACGGCAAAACGAGGAGAACTTACAACAAAAAGTAAGCGATTTGCAATCGATTTTGTCTGAAAAAGAAACCACAATCAAAGACTTACAAATTGCTCTAGAAAAAACCAAGCAAAACGAAGACAATTTTCGCCAACAAGTAAGCGAGTTGCAATCAGCTTTGTCTGAAAAAGATGTATTGGCAGAACGTCTCACAAAAGAGCTTTATGAAGCTAAAAAAGCAGCCCTGCAACTTGCAGAAGCAAATTCCAAGCTCACAGAAGAAATTAATACCTTGAAAAAAGACAAAGAAAAACCTCAAGCAATTACCTATAGAAAATCATATCGCCCAACAGAAAAACTACCACCAAAACAACCTGAAGAATCTGCGGATAATTCATCTCAAATGTGGCTACTTGACTGATAAATTAGATTTGAGATTGTGATATCAATCCCAAATCTAAAACGCCAAGCGTCCTGAGCAAAGCGAAGGAGCCAAACTCACAATCCATTGCCCAAAGATACAGCCTGTAATATTGCCCATGTACAATTTTTTACCATTCGCTTACTTCCAAGATAAATTCGTACCTTTTCAAGAAGCCACAATTTCCATTGCTACCCACGCTTTGCACTATGGAACGCTTGCATTTGGAGGGATGCGGGGTATTCCCGATCCGCAAGATCCTGCACAGATTTTGTTGTTTAGATTAGACCGTCACTGTCAAAGATTAAGTCAAAGTGCGAAGTTCTTACACTACAACTTACCAGCCCAGAAAATTCAAGAAACTATAGTGGAATTTGTCAAAAAAAATCAGCCAAATAATTCTTTTTATATTCGCCCTTTTGTCTTCACTTCTGATTTAGGAATTGCCCCCAGACTGCATAATATTGACAAAAGCTTCGCTATTTACGGATTGGAATTAGGTGATTATTTATCTCCAGAGGGAGTCAGTTGTCGCATTAGTTCCTGGTCTAGACAAGAAGATGTCAGTTTTCCACTAAGAGGAAAAATTAGTGCAGCTTATATTACTTCTTCTCTTGCCAAAACAGAAGCAGTTGAATCTGGTTTTGACGAGGCAATTCTCATGAATTCTCAAGGGAAAGTTAGCGAAGCCTCTGGAATGAATATTTTTATTGTTAGGAACGGACAAATTTTTACTCCTGGATTTGACCAAGATATTCTTGAAGGAATCACCCGAGATAGCGTTTTAAAAATTGCTCAAGACCTTGGTATTCCAATAGTCGAACGTCCTATAGATAAATCTGAGCTTTTGATTGCTGATGAAGTATTTCTCTGCGGTACAGCAGCCAGAGTTGTTCCTGTAAACAGAATTGAAAACTATTATCTATCAGAACATAGACCAATTACTGAAAAACTCAGGGAAAAATTGACAGCAATTACAGAAAATCGAGAACCAAATTACCGTGATTGGGTATTCCCGATTTCTATTAATTAAATCATTGTTAAATTTCCTAAATTTATTTAGGGTAATTCTGCTTCTGCCTTCTTAAATAATTAAGGTAAATACTTTTGCACCACACTCCAGCCAGTTAGCGACACCCAAGCAAAGGCAAAGAACATAGCAATATTAACACCGATGTGGATACGTCTAGCCCAAGGTTGTCTAACACGAATTTGTGTAGCACTTCCAGCAGACAGCAAAACTAACATCACAGTAGTTAAGCCAGCCCATAAGTGTAATGAGTGTCCCAAACAGCCAAAGTGAGCGTAAGTACCAATAATACCAATCAGTAGCAGTAGCAACACCAGGCTGACCATGCAGATGCCAATTATATAGTGGAAAAAGGGTAGCCAGCTAGGTTGATCTTGTCGAAAGGTTCTCGCACTAAACATCCAAACAC
>JANZYY010000325.1 GCA_026419705.1 Fischerella sp. | reverse complement strand
GTGTATACCTACCAAGGTATTTCTGAATACCACATGGATAGCAGAGCTATTAAAAAAATCTCATATATTTGGGATCACTGTGGAAAACTTCAAGATTGATTATCAATTGCTCTTGAAGAGAAAAAGAGAAGTAATCTCAAGATTATCGAGTGGAGTTGCCTCGTTACTAAGAATGAGGAACGTAAAGGTTATAAATGGTACTGCTACGCTACTTGGGCGGAGAGAAGCTGAGATTAAAGAGACGGGAGAAAAAATAAGCGCAGACAAGATTATATTGGCCACAGGATCGGAGCCAGTAAATCTTGATATTGGAAATTCAGAGACTGCAAAAATTTTGACTAGTGATGATTTATTAGATCTGCCGGAGTTGCCTGAAAGTATTTTGATAATTGGGGGAGGATATATAGGAGTTGAAATGGGGCAGTTTTTAAGAAGAATGGGTGCGAGAGTGATCATCGTTGAGATAATGAACAGAGTTGTACCAACGGAAGATGAGGAGATAAGTAAAGTATTAGAAGGATCTTTGCTTAGAGATGGGATAGAAATTTATACGAATACTAGAGTGTTATCTGTTGAAGAAAAAGGAAACAATAAAGTAGTAAAACTTGTGTCTCAGGAAAAAGAATTTCAAGTCAAAGTTTCTCAAGTCGCCCAATCAGTTGGTAGAAAGCCAAATTTGAGTCTGTTAAATTGCGAAAAATTAGGAATAGCTACGAACAATGGGGCAATAGTTGTAAATGAAAAAATGGAGACAAGTGTGCAAGGTATTTATGCTGTAGGAGACGTTGTTGGGGGAATAATGCTTGCTCATGTTGCATCGGCTGAGGGTGAGTGTGCTGCACTGAATGCTGTAGGGTTGGAATGTGAAATTTCATACAAAGCGATTCCGAGGTGTTTATATACTACGCCAGAAGTTGCTTCTGTAGGGCTTACTGAGGGTGAAGCACGAAAGATTTATGGTGAAAATATCAAAATATCAAAATTTCCATTTTATGCTAATGGTAAAGCGGTTTTAATGGAGGAAACAGAAGGTTTTGTGAAAGTTGTTGCGACTAATGATGAGCAAGAAATTCTTGGTGTACACATAGTTGGTGCAAAATCGACTGAGCTTATCTCTGAAGCAGTACTGGCAATTCAGCTGGAAGTTACTGCGGAAGAATTAGCGTCTGTCGTTAATCCACATCCAACATTGTCTGAAACGTTGAAAGAAGCCGCACAGATAATTACTGGTGGTGCAATTCATATTGTATAAAATACTGATTTTTGGAGGTGTTTATGGAACATTCGTTATTAGAAAAATTGGGATGGAAAGACTATTTAGGGAGTGAAACAAAAACGATTGTGGGTGAACCAGTAATTGCGCGAGATATAAGGAGGTATGCTCTCGCAATAGATGATCCAAATCCAATTTATTATGACGAGGAAATTGCAAAAAATGGGCGATATAAGGGGTTCGCAGCGCCACCTTTTTATATAACGTGGGCTGCGGGGGTGCCGAAATCTGAAACAAGGGTTAAAGATTTGGGAGAAGATGGCCTTGCCTCCTTTGTGGGAATTCCGGAAGTTCCAAATGTATGGGAGCTTGGATGGGTTCGCGGTGGTGAAGAGATAGAATTCTTTAGACCTGTTTATGTGGGAGACACTGTTTCAGTTAAGGGTAAATTTGTTGATGTGACAGAGAAAGAAGGAAAGGCGGGACCCATGGTATTTGCAACTTCTGAATTTGAATACATTAATCAAAATGGTGAAATATTAGCACGACATAGGATTACGATGATTGCGATGCCAAGAAGGCAGGAGGAAGACTGAGATGAGCGAGCAATTGTTTTTTGAAGATATAAAAGTAGGTGATGAAATTCCTGCGATTAAAAAAGAGGTAACTAATGTCAACATAATGATGTACATCGCAACTGTTTGGCTTTTAGATAGGATTCACTTTGATTACGTTTTTGCAACGAAGAGGAGAGGTCTTCCCGATGTTGTTGCACCAGGAAATATGGCTGGTGATTATTATTGTCAGTTATTAACCGATTGGGCGGGTGACAAAGGAAAATTGAAAAAATTAAAACTTCAGTACAGAAATTTTATGGTTCCAGGGAACATTTTGGAGTGTGGCGGTAAAGTTATTAAAAAATACACGGAAGATGGCAAAGGACTTGTCGAGCTTGAACTTTGGTTGAAAAATGAAAAGGGTATAAACTGTGTTCCCGGATCAGCAGTAGTTGAGCTTCCAATAAAAGAATGATGAAGGATTTAGATGGTATGGTGGAGAGTGAACTACTAGCAACAGGTTTTAGGTTTACTGAAGGTCCGGTTTGGAATGCAAGAGGTGGTTTCTTGTTGTTCAGTGATATTCCATCTGACGTTATCTATAGATGGACTGAAGAAGAAGGGGTTGAAATTTTTAGAAGACCAAGCGGAAAGTCAAATGGTCTGACGTTAGATAAAAGAGGTAAATTAATCGCATGTGAACACGCGACAAGAAGAGTTACTCGAACGGAATTGGATGGTACTTTGACAGTGCTTGCTTCTAAATTTAAGGGTAGAAAACTGAATAGTCCAAATGATGTTGTTGTTAGATCAGACGGAAGTATTTATTTCACTGACCCTCCCTATGGATTAAATCCAATTTATGGGGTTTTTGAAAGTCAAGAACTTCCCTTTTGTGGGTTGTTTAGAATTTCGCCAGATGAACAACATATCTCTTTACTGTGTGACGAAATTGTTCCCAATGGTTTGGCGTTTTCACCTGATGAAAGTCTCCTATATGTTGCTGATACGGAGAACAATCATTTGTACGTATTTGATGTGAAATCCACTGGTGAACTGGCAAATGGAAGGCTCTTTTCTGAAATTAAAGGTGATCCACTAGCACCTGATGGTGTGAAGGTTGATGAAGATGGAAATATTTATGTTACTGGGAAAGGGGGGATTTGGGTACTTAACGAATCTGGTAAAAGGATTCGTTTGATTGAGATTCCTGAGCTTCCAGCCAATTTGGCATGGGGTGGTGAAGACTGGAAAACGCTTTTTGTGACAGCAAGAACATCACTTTATAGGATTAGATTAGAAGTAAAAGGGATACCAGTAGGCGCATAAATTTGGGAGGTTGAAAGTTATGGTGGGGAGTAATAGTACAAAGTGGGAAAGAATTATTCAAAATCAACAATTCAGAGAGTTTCATACAGTGAAATGGAGATTCCATTTTGGGTGGTGGTTCGTTCTTACAATATTTAGTTTCATGTTGCCTTTAGGCTCAGCTTATTTGCCAGATGTGTTTCGTCAGAAGGTAATAGGCACTGTGAATTTTGCTTACATTTTTGTTCTGGCTCAGATATTGATTTGCATGTCTATGTCACTTGTCTATTATTTTTGGGCAAATAAGCTAGATCAAAGATTAGATTCTTTGATTCGTGATCTCCAAGTAAAGGAAAAATAAGCAAGGAGGGCCACTAGCATGAAAAGGATGATTTGTATCTGTTTGATAGTGGCGTTTGCCGTAATGATGACTGATGGAATATTTGGGTCGATGTTTTATGGTGAAAGTAGTTTAGTGATCAGTGAAGCATTTGCCCAATCAAGTCAGGCTACGCAAGCGCAGGGTAAACTACAGGCAAATAGAGCGATAACAATCCCAATGTTTGTATTAATAATAATTGTCACATTGGGAATTGTTTATTGGGCTGCAAAAAGAACAAAAACTACTCATGATTTCTATGCTGCGCGAAGTTCAATAACGGGAACTCAAAATGGATGGGCGATTGCAGGGGATTTTATGTCAGCTGCAACATTTCTGGGCGTTCCTGGTTTGATGTCAGTGTTTGGTTTCGATGGCTTATATTGGTGCATAGGGCCGATGTTGGCGTTTATAACAATTTTTTTTCTCACAGCAGAGCCCTTAAGAAATCTTGGAAGATATACTTTAGGGGATGTGTTGACGTTGAGAGGTTCTGAGATCCCCATCAGGTCGGCAGTAGCACTTTCTACTTTCATTCTGTGTATCATGTATTTGATTACTCAACTTGTAGGTGCTGGTCAGTTAATGAGACTTTTATTGGGCATCCCTTATGAGGTGTCGGTTATTGGTACAGGTTTTTTGATGATTATGTACGTATTGTTCGGTGGAATGATAGCTACCACGTGGGTGCAAATTATTAAAGCAGTTATTTTGTTCTCTGGCGGTGTTATCTTGTTTCTGTTGGTAGTTCTCAAATTGGGGTTTAGTATAACTGATTTAGTAGGTGGTGTGACAGGCAGTGCGGCTGTCAAGGAATGGGTGCAGACAGGTTTATTAAAACATGCTTTGCCGCAAGAAGGATTCGATTATGGTCAACGCTTTATAGAGCCCGGGCTATTTATGAGTAATCACTGGGATCAGCTTTCAAACTGCATTGGATTCCTTTTAGGAACTGCGGCCACTCCGCATATTCTGATGAGATTTTTCACCGTACCTAACGCTAAAGAAGCAAGAAAGTCAGCAGTTATTGCGACCTTGATAATAGGTTCATTTTTCCTAATGGTATCAACTTTTATTGGATGGGGTGCGGCTCAATTGGTAACACCTCAGGTGATTTTGAAAGCAGGTGGTGGAGGTAATATGGCAAGTCTGTTGTTAGGGAAGCTTTTAGGTACGGAGATTGCGCCTTGGGTGGGAGACGTGATTCTGGCTTATCTGTGTGCGGTAGCATTTGCTACTATATTGGCTGTAGTTTCCGGAGTTGTTCTTGCTGGTGCGGGTGGATTAGCACATGATTTTTATGTAAACATAATTAAGAGAGGGAAATGTGATCAATCAGAGCAGATGAAAGCAGCGAGATTTTTTGCTGTTGTTGTTGGTTCAATAGGTATAATCTTAACGCTTCTATGCGAAAACCAAAATGTTGCGCATCTCGGTATCCTTGCATTTGGTATTGCTGCATCTGGCAATTTTCCTGCGATGATACTCTCAATGTTTTGGAAGAGAATGAGCACTGCTGGGGTCATAGCTGCATTATTAGCAGGCACGATAGCATCTGTAGGATTTGTTTTGGTATCACCAACGATGCAGTATCCGAAAATGATAGCAGCACAGGCTAAAAAGATGATTGATACGTTAGAGGCTAAGGAGATGGCGGGGCAAGTGCTTTCGGAAAAGGAGTTGGCAACATTGACTAAAGCTAAGGAAACATACGAAAAAAATAAGGACAAAAAATCTATTGTTGGTTTGGATAAGCCTCTGTTTCCATTGAAAAACCCTGGACTTGTTGCTGCACCTATAGGGTTCATTGCCGGGATTCTATTTTCGTTAATGATCCCAAATCGTAAGGAAGAAGAAGCGTTCGCTGAGCAATACGTTAGGTTGCATTTAGGTAGAAGAATTGAGGAATTGGGATAAAAAGCAATCTAAGAGGTGAAACACCCTCGGTTAGCCTGTAAAATCCAAAGGGAACGAGGGTGTTCGCTCTCTTTAGCCAGGAGAAAGTAAGGAGATGAGAATACTTTATTACGATTGCTTTGCAGGAATTAGCGGTGATATGAATCTGGGGGCGCTGATGGATCTTGGAGTTAAAGAGGATTTTGTTGTAAATGAGTTATCAAAACTTCGTATAGATATACCGAAATTAAAGATTCAGGATTCAAGTCGAAAAGGAGTAAGGGGAAAGAAAGTAGAAATTAATCTGAAAGATACTAAATATATTTTCAAAAAGAACCATGATCATGGACGCACATTTAAGGAAATCAGAAAGATAATAGAGGAAAGTGCGCTAGATAAAAAAACGAAAGAAATATCCTTAAATATTTTTAGTATATTAGCGCAAGCAGAATCGAAGATACACAATTGTTTAATTGATGATGTTCATTTTCATGAAATTGGTGCAATTGACTCTATAGTTGATATAGTTGGAGGTGCTATTTGCTTGGAATATCTTAAAGTTGATGAAGTTTGGTCATCCTCTGTAGTGGTAGGGGGTGGTTACGTTAAATGTTCACATGGAATATTACCTGTACCTGTCTCTTATACACATC
>JANZYY010000324.1 GCA_026419705.1 Fischerella sp. | reverse complement strand
CCCTACGATCGCAGTACCTTGAACATCATAGAAAAAGCGATTTCCATGTCGGATGTGGGTTTAACCCCAAACAACGACGGTTCCGTCATTAGGCTGAACATTCCGCCACTGACGAGCGAACGCCGCAAAGAATTGGTAAAAATCGCTGCCAAGTATGCTGAAGAAGGACGCGTTGGCATTCGTAATATCCGCCGCGATGCCTTAGAAACCATTCGCAAAATGGAAAAAAACTCCGAAATATCTGAAGATGAAGCACGCGACCAGCAAGAGAAATTACAAAAACTAACAGACAAATACACTGCCAGAATCAACGAATTACTGGCAGAAAAGGAAAAGGACATCACAACTGTATAAAACAAGAGGGGCAGGTTTACCGAGTAAATTGCTTTATGAGCTTAGAAGCAATATCGGGTTGAACTTGCCCATACAAGAGTGAAGAGTTAGGAGTGATGAAAGAAACTCTTTACTCATTGCTCTTAACTCTTCTGACTTGCGGTCAAAGCCTGGTGTATCTACACCAATATTCCTGCACGTTGCCAACATCTAAATACTAATTCCCTCTAACTGTTCCCCTAACCGGCTGTAGAGAATCATCTGTATCAAAACATTTAGAGAAATGGTATTAGATTTTAGTGATACTGTCTCAACGTAGAGTCGTAAACTCAACAATTAACTCATTCAGGAACAAAATTCAGACTTATGTACGATTGCATCATCGTCGGTGCTGGACCAGCTGGTGGAACAGCAGCATATCACTTAGCCAAACAGGGACGCTCTGTGTTAATACTGGAAAAAGAATCTCTGCCAAGATATAAACCCTGTGGCGGTGGGGGGTCGCCAGCGATCGCTGAATGGTTCGACTTTGATTTTAGCCCAGCGATTTCTATCAAAGCCGACACCATTCGCTGCACGTGGAAAATGGGCGATCCAGTGGAAGCGAAACTACAAACCCCCGAACCAGTATGGATGGTGCGACGAGATGTTTTTGACCATTTCCTAATTCAGCAAGGGCAGAAACAAGGAGCACAGCTAAAAGATAACACGGAAGTCACAGGCATTGAGTTTAAAAGTGACCATTGGCAAGTGAATACAGCGAACGGCCCAGTTACCGGTCGATATTTAATTGCTGCTGACGGTGCAAAGGGGTCGATGGCAAAATGGTTAGGCTTCAAGGAACGCAAACGCCGCCTAGCAGGAGCTTTAGAAGCTGAAGCACCAGCTAAAGTAGAAAACGGTAATGTTGCCAACTTTGAGTTTGGCATGGTAAAAAACGGCTACCTCTGGAACTTTCCCAAAGCTGATGGTTATTCAATTGGTATCGGTACCTTTATCGGTGGTGAACCACAGGACTTCAAGAAAATTTTGGATGAGTATGGCAGCTGTTTTGGTGTGGATGTGAAAACCTGCAAGCAGTACGGTCATGCTCTTTGTTTGTGGAATGGCGAGCAAAAGTTGCACACCGAGAATGCGGTTTTGGCAGGAGAAGCAGCTTGTGTAGTCGATCCTTTTACCGCAGAAGGTATTCGTCCTTCGATTTTTAGTGGCTTAAAAGCATCACAAGCTATTGACAAAGCCCTTGCTGGCGATATTAGCGCTTTAGAAAAATACTCCGAGATCGTGAATGCAGAATGGGGCAGTGATATGGCTTGGGCGCAAAAATTAGCTGGGCTGTTTTATCGCTTTCCTAGTGTTGGTTACAAAGTTGGTGTCAAGCGCCCGTCTGCACCTCAAACGATGGGTAAAATCCTGTGTGGACAACTGCGCTACAAAGATGTAGCCGGTCGTGCCATCAAGCGTTTAACTTCTTTTGGTGGTTAATCAACCAGTTTCTTGTCAGATTTTGGTGATGGTGGAAGGTTACACGTTTTCAGGTAAAGGGTAGAAGGCAGGAGGTAATAAGTATCAATTAAAACTTTAGTTTTGGGTAAGCCAGCCACTGAGCAAGAATTGGTATTGGCTGAGTAGAGAGATAGTTGAAAATGCTGCATTTTTTAGCGGCGATCGCCACTTAAGCTATTTTCCCACCAAACATCCGTTCCTCAGTTCTCGTTTGTGGCGAGCCGTGTTTTTTGGTTTTGGTTGGGGATGCTTGCTATGAGCAGAACTAGCACTGCGTCCCAGACAAAAACTGGTTATGTCTTTATGGAAATTCCTCCTTTGTTCCCCAAGAATTGCGAATCATGTCTGGGAGCATCAGCTGCTGCAAGTGCAACAGTCGCGAACGGTGCCAATTGGTCAATTAACGCGGTTTGCGCCTTTAAATCCAGTCCATGTAAAAGATACGTAGTCTTTCATACGCCTATTTTCATCAAATTATGATTCCGAAACTCGAGAAATTTTAGAAAATATTAAATTAAGTCAAATTATTCAGACCAACTAAATTTTTCTTGGCAAATTATGACTCATCCCTTTTTGGAACGCCTGCACAGTCCCGATCGCCCAGTGATTGTCTTCGACGGTGCGATGGGGACTAACCTGCAACGGCAAAATCTCACTGCTGAAGATTTCGGTGGTCCGGAATATGAAGGTTGCAACGAGTACCTCGTTCACACAAAACCCGAAGCTGTGGCGAAAGTTCACCGTGACTTTCTCGCAGTGGGTGCAGATGTGATTGAAACCGATACTTTTGGTGGTACATCCATTGTATTGGCAGAATACAACCTCGCCAACCAAGCATATTACCTTAACAAAACAGCCGCAGAACTTGCCAAGCGTGTCGCCGCAGAATTCTCTACCCCAGATAAACCACGCTTCGTTGCTGGTTCGATAGGACCGACAACCAAACTGCCAACTTTAGGACACATTGATTTTGACACGATGAAAGACGCCTTCGCCCAACAAGCAGAGGCGCTGTGGGATGGTGGCGTCGATTTATTTATTGTCGAGACTTGCCAGGATGTACTGCAAATTAAAGCAGCATTGAATGGTGTTGAAGAAGTTTTTGCCAAAAAAAGCGATCGCCGTCCTTTGATGGTTTCTGTGACAATGGAAACAATGGGGACGATGTTAGTTGGTACGGAAATCAACGCCGTGTTAACCATTTTAGAACCTTATCCAATAGACATTCTCGGTCTGAACTGTGCCACAGGTCCAGACCTGATGAAACCACACATTAAGTATCTTTCAGAACATTCTCCTTTCGTAATTTCCTGTATACCGAACGCAGGTTTACCAGAGAACGTCGGCGGACAAGCGCACTACCGCCTGACACCGATGGAATTACGGATGGCGTTGATGCACTTTGTTGAAGATTTGGGTGTCCAAGTAATAGGGGGTTGCTGTGGGACACGTCCGGAACACATTCAACAATTAGCAGAGATTTCCAAACAACTCAAGCCGAAAATCAGACAGCCTCGGCTAGAACCAGCAGCAGCGTCAATTTACAGTATTCAGCCTTACAAACAAGATAATTCCTTCTTAATTGTCGGTGAACGGTTAAATGCCAGTGGTTCTAAAAAATGCCGCGAATTGCTGAATGCCGAAGATTGGGATGGACTGGTGTCAATGGCAAGGGCGCAAGTAAAAGAAGGTGCACACATACTGGATGTGAACGTAGATTATGTGGGGCGTGATGGCGTGCGGGATATGCACGAATTGGTTTCCCGTCTTGTTAATAATATTACACTTCCCTTGATGCTCGACTCCACAGAATGGGAAAAAATGGAAGCGGGTTTAAAAGTTGCCGGAGGTAAGTGTATTCTTAACTCCACCAACTATGAAGACGGAGAACCCCGTTTCTTAAAGGTGTTGGAGTTAGCGAAAAAGTACGGTGCTGGTGTAGTTATTGGTACTATCGATGAAGAGGGGATGGCGCGGACTGCAAAGAAAAAGTTTGAAATTGCCCAACGCGCCTATCGTCAAGCTCGAGAATACGGTATCCCGCCCCATGAAATCTTTTTTGATCCGTTAGCACTACCAATTTCTACAGGAATTGAAGAAGACCGCAGTAATGGCAAAGCTACAATCGAAGCAATTCGTCGCATTCATCAACAATTGCCCGGATGTCATATTATTCTCGGTGTTTCCAACGTTTCCTTTGGCTTGAACCCAGCAGCGCGGATTGTCCTGAACTCGATGTTTTTGCATGAAGCGATCGCAGCGGGTATGGATGCGGCGATCGTCAGCGCTAGCAAAATTTTACCACTGTCTAAGATTGAACAGAAGCATCAAGAAGTCTGTCGCCAACTGATTTACGACGAACGCAAATTTGAAGGCGATGTCTGCGTTTATGACCCCTTGGCGGAACTAACTAAAATATTTGCAGGGGTGACGACAAAACGCGACAAAGGCATTGATGAAAGTCTCCCTATCGAAGAGCGTCTCAAGCGTCACATCATCGACGGCGAACGCATTGGTTTAGATCAAACACTCTCTGAAGCGTTAAAGAAATATTCTCCTTTGGATATTATCAACATCTTCCTGCTGGATGGTATGAAAGTCGTGGGCGATTTGTTCGGTTCTGGACAAATGCAACTACCTTTTGTGTTGCAGTCAGCCGAAACCATGAAAGCGGCGGTGGCGTACCTCGAACCCTTCATGGAAAAATCAGAAACTGGCGATCGTGCCAAAGGTACATTTATTATCGCCACTGTCAAAGGCGATGTTCACGACATTGGGAAAAACTTGGTGGATATCATCTTGTCCAACAACGGTTACAAGGTGATTAACCTAGGGATTAAGCAGCCAGTAGAAAGCATTATTGAGGCTTACCAGAAGCACAAGGCTGATTGTATCGCCATGAGCGGTTTGCTGGTGAAGTCCACCGCCTTTATGAAAGAAAATTTGGAGGTATTTAACGAAAAGGGAATTACTGTACCTGTGATTTTGGGTGGTGCGGCGCTGACTCCCAAGTTTGTCTATGAAGATTGCCAAAATACCTATAAAGGTAGAGTAGTGTATGGCAAGGATGCATTTTCAGATTTGCACTTCATGGATAAATTGATGCCAGCGAAAATGGCTGGTAAGTGGGATGATGTCAAGGGCTTTTTGGATGAATATGCCGAAACTGCGGAAGTGTCTGGAAATGGTTACAAACAGCCAGTAGCAGAAACTGTAGAAGAACAAGCACCCCCAGAACCTCAAGTTGTCGATACTCGTCGTTCGGAAGCGGTAGCAGTAGATATTGAACGTCCGACACCGCCTTTCTGGGGAACGCAGCTGTTACAGCCGAGTGATATTCCTCTGGAGGAGGTATTTTGGTACTTGGATTTGCAAGCTTTGATTGCGGGACAGTGGCAATTCCGCAAGCCGAAGGATCAATCTAAGGAGGAATATCAGGCTTTCTTGAATGAGAAGGTGTATCCGATTTTGGAGGAGTGGAAGCAGCGGATTATTGAGGAGAATTTGTTGCATCCACAGGTGATTTATGGGTATTTCCCTTGTCAGGCTGAGGGGAATACGCTGTATGTGTATAACCACAAAGACACGAAGGACACGAAGGAGATAGCAAGGTTTGAGTTTCCCAGACAGAAGTCCTTGAGGAGGTTGTGTATTGCAGATTTCTTTGCGCCGAAGGAGTCGGGAGTTATTGATGTGTTCCCAATGCAGGCGGTGACGGTGGGACATATTGCTACTGAGTACGCGCAGAAGTTGTTTGCAAATAATCAATACACTGACTATTTGTATTTCCACGGTTTAGCCGTGCAGGTGGCGGAAGCGCTGGCTGAATGGACACATGCTAGAATTCGCCGGGAGTTGGGTTTTGGTGCTGAGGAACCGGATAATATTCGAGATGTGTTGGCACAGCGGTATCGCGGATCTAGGTACAGTTTTGGCTATCCGGCGTGTCCGAATATCCAGGATCAGTACAAGCAGCTGGAGTTGTTGGGGACTGACAGGATTGATTTGTATATGGATGAAAGTGAGCAGTTGTATCCGGAACAGTCTACGACGGCGATTATCTGCTATCACCCGGTAGCGAAGTATTTTAGTGCGTAATCTCACCCCAACCCCTCTCCCCGTTAGCAGGGAGGGGAATTAAATTAACCCCGAAGACGCCAAGGATGCGAAGAT
>JANZYY010000323.1 GCA_026419705.1 Fischerella sp. | reverse complement strand
GAGATGTGTATAAGAGACAGCTCCTTCCCCATCCCATGCGACTCGATGCAAATAAACTTTATTGTTCAAACCACTATTAACTAGGGTTTTTTTAAGATGTAAGCTAGAAGATTTTACAGGTATGACTTGATATCTTGCACCATTCAAGGGCAAGAGCCAGAGGCTCTTAATTCTCGTTACCAGGTTGAAGGGTGGTAACGAGGGAGGTGGGCTGCTGCCTCCGGGCACCTGCAAGTGGTGCAAGATATCACTTAATTCGGATTAGTTGGAAACCAGTATAAAGCCTGGAAAAAATGCGATGAGAGACTCTCCTACTGATTGGGTTAAATCAGTAAGGGTGGAAACAATTAAAAACCCCTATATCTGTAACTTAGCTCGGGGGGGGTGATTTTTTGATAGCACAAAATCTCTAACAAAAAAGCGATTGATAATTGTTCGCTTCTTTAAGGATTTCTATTAACCTCTTCTTCTTTACCATAGCGATATAGTATTAGTTTACCTTGGTCAGAACGACAGCTAACGCGCACGCCTTGAGTTACTCGAAAATGGTCAATATTTCCCATATTGGTATACTTATCATACTGCAAACCTCCATGTTTTTTGAGAATGCTAACGTCACCATTAGACTCTTTTAATAAATAAGAAACCTTCGCGAGAGTTTCTTGTAGCTTTACTCTTGGTTGCTCTTCTCTTTCCTTATTGTAATCAGCCTTGAACGAATCCTGATATTCCAATCCCGGAAAAGGGAGTAAATCTTGTGAAAGTAGGTCATTTTTACATTGATTCCAAATTAACTGTCCCCAGGTTGAAAGAGTCATTTTGTCATCAATTTCTGCTAGCATTGTTTCAGGAATTCCTTGGGTTTCACTTACAGAAAGTCCTGCACCAGCATCCAAGAGTGCTAATGGAAGCGCATATGGTTTAATCACAGAGATATCAACAGCGATGGGTAAGCGAGGAATAGTAATTAATTCCGATTTTTCTCCTTCAAATATATAAATTATTTCATCCGCATAGAACATCCCAATAGTATTGAGATAACCTTGTAAACTCTTAAAACTACCAACCAGATTAAAACAAATCTTGTATTTATTTTCTTTCAATGGTGGTATTGTATTCTGTAACCAAACAATTAATGCATCAATTCCCAGAGAAAAAGCTGCGGTACTTGCAGTAGAAAGTCCGCTGGGAGAATAAATACTGGTATTATTTAATCCTTGCTTTCTCAGAAAATCCTTCACAATTTCAGCGGTAGTTTTCCCTTGGATCGTATCGGTAGCAACGAGAAAGTGAATATCTTCTTTTCCTTGGCTTAAATCCTCTTGATAAATACCATAAATTCCATTTAACTCTGCACTGGCACGACGTATTTGAGGAATTTTAGCACCTGCAAGTTGTTCATCGGCTCTTTGTTTGAGAGTTGCAATAATCTCCTGGATATTCTCTGGTGTTTTTGACTCACTCAGATTTGCTGTATCCCGCAAGTGCGAATACCAGTCCTTTTCATCAGGATTGGCTCGGTTGATTTGATTAGTGAGTAAACTAGTACCAATAGTAGAAATAATCGCTCGACGCATGGTTGTTTTGGTAAATTTTGCTACTATACGATAACTTAGTGTCTTGGCGTCTTGGTGGTTAAACAAAATTTATTTTTTTCACCACGAAGACACGAAGACAGGTTAGGATGGCGATCGCGGCCACAGTTTCTGAAACCCTCTTGGTCGTTCTTGTTGGGAATTCAGAAATTGTAGAAACTGTCTTGACTCAGTAGAATCGTCAGGGAAGAGAGTCAGAAGCTCTAAGTATCCTGTGGTAGTTTTAGGAATAGGCCTGCTGGGATTTTGCGGATCTTTCACCAAGCGGACAAGGGGATACAGGCGATGCCAGAGTCTACCAATATATCCCATTTGCCCGGTCATTGATGAACGGTAGATTGAACCTTCAGCCTGAACTCCCTTAATTGCCTCTTGGTAGGGGCCATGCAACCAAAAGATAGCTTCACTATCTTCTTTGTCACTGGCTTGGCGACCCCACACTTGCACCGTTTGTGGATGCCATGCTTCGCGCCAGGAAGCTTTTTGTCCAGGATTGGGAGTTATCCCCTGAAGTTGCATCCATTCTTGGGCAGTTTGACGCACTTTGTCAATAAATTCACCCACCTGCTCTAGTTTGCGCACTTGCACATCTCTAAGGAGCGATCGCTCCCCTGACCATTGCCAGTGACAGCCAATTAAAGGCTTATATTCATCCTCGTAGTATTCCTCGTAAAATAGGCGATGGTCTGCTCGTCGCCAGGACTTGCCAAAACCACCTAAAACCATCGCGAACCGGGTGAGATCCGCTACCAGTTTTTTCAAGACTTCCTCCTGTTGTGGGTCAGCAAGTTGACGAGCCAGCAACCATACCAATTCTCCTTCCACATTGTAAGTAGTCTGGGCATAGGAACCTCTGCCAAACGTTCCTATCTCCAAACGAGAATCGCGGAAGCTCATCCCCAACAGCCCAATGTTTCCATGACCTTGGATGCTACCAAACAGTTGATTGACAATTTGATCTGCCATATCTGCGTTGGTCAGCCCACCAAAAATCCGCAAAGCATGACCCCGCACAGCGGCTCTGAAGATATTGGGGCGAAACTCTCCTGTTCCATCGATGAGCTTGGCAGCTTGCCCCTGACCTTTGATGCGAGTATGGTAAAGAATATTGCCAGTATGTTTTTGTGGTTGTCCGTAGCCAGCACAGACACGACAACCAATTCCCGTGGAAAGTGCTTTTTCCCAGATACTCCAGATTGTCTCCCACTCGGCATCATCTAAGGGTGTGTTACTGGAGATGCCGAATCTAAGTTCCGGCTTATACAGGGAAATCTGGATAAAAGCGCTACTATTTTGCTTCCCTGTTTTAACTTGCCAATTCTGCTGCGGATGAACGATGTCTACCAAGTTTTCTGTCCAGGCGATACTGGTAGGATAGCCGCCATGAAAACGGAGGATACCAGGTTGCAAATCTCCAGCAACAGAAGTTTTGCCACAATAGCGTTCTGCTTGTTCTTTTGTGCAGGCGCGGCGAAAAACCCCCTTCATACTGCTACCTGGATAGAAGGGCCAGCCTCTCGCTCCAATGACTGGGCGAATTACACCGTCATCCTGTCCACTATTAGTGATAAATCGCCAAGTCAAAGTATAAGTACGAGTCTGGACTTCAGCTCCAGGTTCTCTGAGCTTTGGATAAGCCTTGTCTACCCATTCATCCGCCCAACGTGTAGCATCCTGTTCTGCCGCACCCGGAACAAGCCTTTGAATTTGGCAACGTCCATGAATCTGGGCCCGAAACATCATGGGGATCTTTTTAGCTGGTTCGGGAATTACAGCCATTATCTGTCACCTTTATAACGTTGCGTCCACCAAACAATACAGTCGCACAGTTGCGTCAGCACTGCTAACGCCACCCGTTGGTCATTGATATGCAAATTCCAGAGTTTATCGGACATTGCTCGAATCTGGCTAGTGTTGTCTACGTTGACAGGATCGTTGGGAATTGTGACTCCCGCCTTTGCCATAATTTTGACTAGTGTATCCCAGGTTTCTTTCCAATGCTCAGACTTTTCTCGTTCTTTAGCCACAAGCCGCAGGTGTTCTCCCCAGAAACGTTCCAGTCCATAGGCGACAGCCATGCGCATTTTGTAGGACTGGTTGAGGGATTTTTCATCTCGCTGTTTGGCAGCTAGTACTAATTTTTGAGCTTCCCGGTCTAACTCGTAAGATTTCCAACCCATTACTGATATTCTCCTACCAAAGTAACTTGACAACGACCGAACCCAATTGACTCCAGCCCACCAAAATAAAGTTCACTAGATGCACTATCACCAAAGGGTTTCCAGCCTGCTTCCTTCAGCGCGATCGGAAACACCAAAATACTTCCTTCTGGTAAAGCTTCCACGTTGAAAAATGCACCGCCATCTACTTTCTTTTCTGTGTCTGAGAGTTTGACTCGGCTTTGGCGGTAAAGTGCCATGTCATGCAGCATGGCAATATCATTGTTGGCTACTACAACTAAGTTGTCTGCATTCAAATTAGCTCCAGTCGGTATCCAGGCTGATAAGTCAGCTTCATGCTCGATTTCGATAAAGCCCAAATTGAAAAACAAAACTTTACGATTTGTGCTGACTTGACGACCCTGCAAAGCTCTGGGTGCAGTATAAGGTTTGGGCAAGGGTGCGGAGATTTGAGTAATTTGCTGATAACGTTTGAGCAGCCAAGGACATGTAACCCAAACAATAGGCTGACCGGGACAGAAAACAGGTAGCCAGACTAAAGAAGCGTACTCAAATTTGACCAGTGCTTCAGTTGTAGTGTTTTCCGCTCCTGATATAGCTTCGTGTCCGTACCATTTTCTTTCCATACCTGGTTCGTGCGATCGCATATCTGCACGGAAGCGACCACGAATTGAACTTCCAGGAATAATCGCAGTTTGGGTAAACTGGTCGCGGAAGATTAAGTTGAGATTGCCTGTTTCTTCACCTGCACTGGCTCCAACATGCAAAGGAGCCATAGTTTCGATAATACCGTAGGCTTTTTGGTACATTTATATTTCTCCAGATTAGTTTATTGCACTTGATAAGGGTAGCGCTAAACCGCATCCCCAACGTTTGAGGGATGGGCCTTCTTTGGGGAACCACTCATCCGGCCATGCTTGCCAAGGTTGATTTATCGGCTCTTTCAATAGGTAAACAGTACCCGCAGGAACGGCATAACGTCCGCGTGATAGGAGTTTGGGTTGATCGCGCTGCTGATTTTCACGATTTCCCAAACGGTAACGAAATGGTATAGGGCGGTCTGTAAGAAGGGCTGCGACTGACCAAACTTTTTGCTCATCGCTTTCTGGTTCTGGTTGAGAGTATTTCTGTTTCTTGCTCTTTTGCAAATAAACAGGTTCTCGATAGGATAAACGATTAGAACCCCAAACCCCAGGGGTAATTAAGGCAAAGCTATTTCCGACAGGTTGATTCAACAGGTTTAAAATGGGGTTGGCGATCGCTTCACAACGTACATCCACCATGTGTCCCTCACCGCCAAAGCGATACCAACCAGGCTGAAGTTCGCTGTTGGCAAGATAAACTAAGCAAGTACCAGGTTCCATCTGGACGGAGTTTTCCAAAAACAGACTACCTTGCTGTGCTTGTTGGTTGTCATTTTGTCTGACAACACGCCGTTGATCTAGTTCTAAGCGGGGGTGTAAGTGGGGTAAGAACTTCCAAGGGGCTTTTTTAACTTCTTGTGGTTTCTGCCATTGATTGATTGCTAACCAAGTGTTACTTTCGTACTTATCATTGGGAGCCTGGTTATTTTCATCCCGCCAATTATAGAATTCCTTGCCATCTTTATCTATGTGTTTTATTGGTGAAAGTTTGTGTTTAATTTTTCCATCTTTAACCAAGTAATTGCGTGGAGTTGGTATATAAAAGTTTTGTTCAGTTGGCGTAAATTCATCTGTCTTTGCCCAAAAGGGCCCAGCTAACAGTAAATCTTGAATGTCTGTAGATGTATGGGATGCGGCAAATAAACCTGACAGAGTCGCCGCACTCGGAGGAAAATAGTTACCAGAACGCCCCACTAAGTTCTCTGGAGACAGAAATTTTCCTGCACTACCGTAGAGTAAACCCAAAGGTTCGATGATAATTAGAAATTCAAACCGAGGACGAGGAGAATCTTTTATTGTTGACATAGATGAAAACCTACTTTAGCAAGGTTGATAATCCAGTTGTTCAGGGCTTTTTTGACTTTGGTATCGTCTATTGGTTCAGTATCATCTTTGCAGTAACTCTTGCGATCGCCCAAAATTCCTGCTCTGACAACTGTTAAATCTGCATTACAATCGTGCAGCCAGTTGTTTTCGTCTTTGATAATGTCGACTATTTGCTGGGGAAAATATACCTCAAATAAAGCTAGAGCAATATCTGTGCTTTCATTGTCGAAAGCATGACGGGATTCTAAAACGGCGACATCATTATAT
>JANZYY010000322.1 GCA_026419705.1 Fischerella sp. | reverse complement strand
ATGTGTATAAGAGACAGGGATACGGATTTGCAACAGATGTTCACCTGGACTCGGTTACGTATCCCCATGATGTACATGACAGGCGATTCTCTTGGCAGTTATCACCTGGTAAATCAGCCAAGTGCCTGCATCTATTTATGCGTAGCCCACAGAAGGACTTCGATTCACAGATAGGCAAATGCTGGTACGAGTTCATCTATAAACCACTCAAGGCTGAAGTCTACCAGGAATGCCAGCATCCGCAGCAAAAGTCGCAGAAAAAACTTGCCGATCTCTGGGATCAGTCCCAAAAGCAGTTGAGCGAGTCGCAGAAAAAGCTTGTTTACGCCTGGATTGATAACTTTCCCACGAGAATGATTCAGGTTAACTTTTCTGAAACTTTCCAGAAAACCCTGGATTTTCAACGAGAACTTGTGAATACTACCTTTAAAGCTCAACAGTTGGTCAGCAAATTGGGGATGGAAACCCAAAAGCAGTTTTGGGATAACTATTTCCAACTGATGCAGAAGACACTGAAGTAGATACCAAACTTAAAGGCAAGCGCTTGCTGGAGGTAGAGAGAGCTAGCTATTAGCTCTGCGCCACCGTGTCACCGCGTCATTAGCGGCAAGTCTTCTGGGTACTCTACCTTGAAGCCACCGACAAGGGGCCTCTACGTCAGTCGTACCTCACCTTAAGTCCTAGATGGAGGAAAACTCTCTTTGGAGCGCGCTGACTCACCACCGGGCGTCTAGGTGGCTAGTTATAGATATTCTCTGGGTGGGAAAAATAATTCACTTTTCTCCGAACAATGAATTAGTTCTGGGATGTGTTTTCTGTTCTCTGACCTGACCGGAAACGTACCAGACGCGAAATTCCCCTACCCAAACGCCTGTAGCATACGCTTTTGGTACTTTCCAAGGTGGATAAGGATAATGGGGGTTCTCAAAATCTAGAATGGCGTCACTTAGGATTTGAAAATAGACCCTAGAAGTAGGGAGATTTGAATCATTCTCAAACATCCTTCAAAGAAAAATTTGCTTGTTGGTGCTTCCAGGGAAAGAACTACTCAATTGATTGAGAATTTAGTGATGCGCTCTGAATATTTTGATTTCTTATATAAGAAAAATTAGTGTTTCTAATTAAAAATATTTCAATAATTAAATCTTCCTAGTTCAGTAAAATACTGGTAAAAATATTGTTAAACAAGGGTAAAAAATAAATTAAAACTTGACTGAATTGAGGTAATGATTCAGTCCAGAATAGGTTTGCTCGATACACTTATATAATGCATATTTTTATACTATTGTTAGCGACTCATGTAATTTTGGATTTGGGATTTGAAATTTAAGTTTTAGATTGTGAAAACCTGGTAACGTCATTATTTGAGGGGTTCGTGCATCTGATTGCTTTTTCAATTTGGCATTTCCCCTCATTTTGGCAATCTGGCAGCAATGTGTAAATACAAACAACTTACCTTTACATATCCAACTACTCCTGCGATAGATATGGTAAAAGTAATGACGTTCTTCAAGCAAATGCCAGTAAATATTGGCGATACAAGAATGTTGGCTATTTAACATTTTTGAGAACTATTTTGAGGGGAAGGTTAAATAATTAGGTGATATTTTGACCAATTGAGCGCGATCGGATCTTGATCCCCGGATTATAATTATCAACGAACATAAGCTACGATTCACCAGGAAGTGGTATATTCTCCCGCCCCACTTCCTCTTCACCTCATTAAAAGGTGGAGAATCCAGCGGTAAAAGTTCAATGACTACTACTACTGATATTTTTACAGATTCCCGAAGACGGTTTAGTGAGTCGCAGAAAAAGCTCGCTGAAGTTTGGGATGAATCTCAAAAGCAGCTGAGTGAATCGCAGAAAAAGCTTGTTTACACCTGGATTGACAACCTTCCCACTGGAATGATTCAGGTAAATTTATCTGATACTTTCCAGAAAACTCTTAATTTTCAACGAGAACTGGTGAATTCTGCGCTCCAAGCCCAACAGGTAGCAGTACAGTTGGCAATGGAAACCCAAAGGCAATTTTGGGATAACTATTTCCAATTGACGCAGAAGACAGCAGAGGAGACACAAAACACAACAACAACTAATTGGTAAGCTTTGAGAACAGCCTTCAGAAACAATCGCTTCTGAAGGCTGCCAAGGAAAACTAACAGATGGCGAGCTGTAACAAACTTAGTGGAGTGGCACGCACCTTGCTCATTCCCCTGCGAGCCAGAGCCGAAGAAAACGCTCGCACAGATGCCCTATTTCAGGATCCCCAAGCGCAGGATTGGTATGAATCTCTGCAGTGGGATGCTGAGTTGGAAAATTGGTATGACTGGAGATACCAAATCTGCATTAGCGTGCGGACGAAGCTATTGGATGACATCGCGGCGCAGCATATTGCCACCCACCCTAACTCCCTTGTCGTAGAACTAGGGGCGGGTTTGTCTTCCCGCTATTATCGCGTCGGACAGGGAAAAACTCAGTGGATTGAGCTAGACTTGCCGGAAGTCATTGATACTCGCCTTACTCTTGATCCCCAAACGAGCGGGCATCGATTTTTGGCTGCTTCAGTACTGGATTGGGCTTGGATGGATGAAATCCCAGCTATTCCGCCAGAAGATATTTTGTTCATTGCGGAAGGGTTGCTTTACTATTTTGAAAAGTCTGAGGTTAAGCAGCTAGTGCAACGTCTGCGGGAACGGTTTGGAGACGCGACATTGGCATTAGATGTGGGAGGAATAGCGTTTAAACAGTTCAACGTCGAGAAAGCCGCCAATGTTGGAGCGCCAATGAAGTGGTTCGTCGAGGATGAACGGGATGTAGAAGCTTTGGGATTATCTTTGGTGAAGGTTTTCCCTCTATTAAACTGCTATCCAGAGCGCTGGGGTTTGATTCCTTGGCTATACTGGTGGTGGCTGCCATTTTGGGGATCGTTTCTGCGGAATTTTTGTCTGATTCTAGAGACAAAGTTAAATCCTGTGAATTAATCGTGATTGCGATCGCCTGTTAAGGAGATGGCAGAACTATACCGCCTTCATTGCTGGAGTTCTCAAAAGATTCCTCGAACCAGACATACACGAGCATTACAACAGAACAAGGCAGAACGCAGAAGTGAATCCGTACGCGACATCGTGTGATTGAAACAAGGACGCCGTACTTCGTCGCACTGGGCGTCTCGAAATACATTTTTCCTTAGTGGGCAGCTTACCCACTACTAAAGTTTTAATTGATACTTATTACCTTCCGCCTTCAAACGCGTAACCTTCCATCATCAAAATCTGACAATAACCCTCGGGAATTCTGGATTTTCGATGCAGATATAGATTCCATCGTCTATACCGGGGGTTTCCAAGCAATGATCGGTCAGGGCGATCGCTAAATCATTATACTACACTAGATCATACACAAATATAGCAATAATTTATACCTATTATTGCCCAAGTAGTTATTCTAGTGTTTAAAATTGTCTTAATTATTACTTTTCAAATTAACTGTAATATAGTCTTTCTAGAAAGCAAGTGTAATATTTTTCCTTTATTTCAGAAAAATTATGGAAAAAACCTGCCCGTTAACCGCTATAACGGTAATTTTAAAAACTCGTATTTTAACTGTAAAAATACTTAAAGAACTGCTAGTAGGACAACCCTACGGGGGTCTACACCACTTTGCTGTTTCGGGGGGAACTGCCAAGATGAGGACTGGACTCACCACCCACCAACCCGGGGCGTGCAGTCTAGGATATGCCCAACAACACCCAATGCCCAAAAACTTCATCCCCTGGTGGCTGGAGTTGTTCTTACACGCAAAGAGTACTGTAGGGGTACAAAACCTTGTACTCCTATTAATACTTATATTAAATGTAACCGATAAATGCTATAGTTTTCCGGAAGAACGCGGAAGTGGGAGAATCGAGGTGGTTATTCCGACAAAACATATTTGCCCTGGAAAACTCGCTTGGCAGGCCCGGTCATGTAAATTCTTTGATTGATTTCCGACCATTCAATTTGCAAGCAACCACCAGGTAATTCAACCGTAGCAGCGCGATCGCATCTTCCCGTCAAAACCCCAGCAACTAAAGAAGCACAAGCACCGGTACCGCAGGCTAGAGTGATACCAGCGCCACGTTCCCAAACTCTCATTTTCAGGTAATCTCGGCGCACAACTTGAATAAATTCAGTATTTGTTCGCTGGGGAAAAACAGGGTGATGCTCAAACAGAGGACCAATACTTTCTAGGGGAATTGCTGCGACATCCTCCACAAAGGTAATGCAGTGGGGATTACCCATGCTGACACAGGTAACCTCCCAAGATTTTTCTGCTACTTTTAGCGGTTGATTAATCACTTTCTGATTAGTTGAACATAGGGTGGTGGGAATTTCACTTGCTAGTAGCTTGGGATTACCCATATCCACCTTCACTTGACCATTTACCATGATTTCGGGTGTAATTACACCAGCCAGGGTGTGAATGCGATATTTATCCTTGTGCGAGTCGCCCTCTAACTCAGCCAAAAAAGCGGCTAGACAGCGAATACCATTACCACACATTTCTGGTTCTGAACCATCAGAATTAAAAATTCGCATCGCGTAGTCAGTACCATGCTCTCCTGGCAGGACAAAAATAACACCATCAGCACCGATACCAAAGTGGCGATCGCACAACTTCACTGCTTGCTCTGGAGATATTACAGGACTTGATGATGAGCGATTATCAATCAAAATGAAATCATTACCCAAACCGTGATACTTAGTAAATTCAATTGCCATTCCCAAAATCCATGAACTATATTTGTGTTTTGTCCTTTGTTGGTTGTTTGTTGTTTGTTGTTTGGTGTTGGCAACAACCAAGCACCAACTACTAAAAACCAACGACCAACTACCAACTAATGACTATTAACTATGATTGCGGAATTTGACACTTCTTTACCCAGTACTCGCCAATTACAAAGCCTGATTAAACAAGCAAAACCTATCGAGCTCAAATTGTTAACCGGTGATATATTAACCGGAAAAGTGATGTGGCAAGATCAGTACAGCATGTGTCTTTTAGATGAAAGCAGCCAGCAGACTATTATTTGGAAGCAAGCGATCGCTTATATAAAGTCAAAAAATTAGTCATTAATTTGTTGTTTGTTGGTTGTTGTTTGTTGATTGTTCCAAACAGCCGCCAACTACTAACCACCAACAAAATCTTGACTTTTGACTAATCCCGCAAATCATCCAAAGGTAAATAATCGCGCAATCCTTCTGCTTCAGCTGCTTTCACCACAGGAATTGATGGCGAAGTGGATGGGGCAAGTAAATGTTCTAATTGATTAAGACTGGGTAAGCTACCGCACAACAGCAATTGATCTTGGGCTTGTAATTCCATTTTGCTATTCGGGAAGCGAATAAATTTGCCGTTTCGCCGCATTGCTTGCACTTGCACCCCGAATTGTTCGCGGATATCTAAATCTGCAAGGCTTTTACCAAGCAATGGACAATCAGCGCTGAGTGTTACCCACTGACAAGCGCTGTGATCTCCAGGAACAGCCGCCCTACCGAGTGCAAATTCATCCAAAGCAGCTAGTTCTTCATCCGAACCTACCACCAACAGGCGATCGCCCTTTTCCAATTTAGTGGTAGCATCGGGATAATCTATTTCTTCGCCGCTGGCGCGGCGAATAGCCATCAAACTTACCCCTGTTAAGTAGCGCATGTCGGCTTCTTCCAAGCTCATGCCAATTAGGGGTGAACCATCTGGTAGAGGATACCAGCGACTGTTCAAATCTTGAGTAGCTTGGCGTAGATGGCGAGAAACTTGGGATGCTGACTGTTCCGGTCGCAGATCCAGATAGTGACGATTGCGAATTTGCTGCATTTCCCGCTGCACCATCACACTTGACAATCCCACAGTATTTAATATGTATGTTGCCATTTCCAAACTTGCTTCAAACTCTGGTTGCACAACTTCCCTTGCACCTAGTTGATAGAGAACTTCAATATTTTTATCGTTGGTAGCGCGAACTACTACATCTAAATCCGGAGATAATTCTAAAGCGCGTTTGAGGCTCTGTC